>JAEHGL010000005.1 GCA_019248485.1 Candidatus Komeilibacteria bacterium S5_K13
TTTGCATTGTAAAGGGAAAAGAATACCATTATTAATGATGCCAATATACTAATGTTTACTAATTATACGAATTATATTTGTATATTAGTATTAGATTAGTATTATTAGTATAATTCGTATATTAGCATCGTGTAATTCGTATATTAATAATTAATAAATAAAAACGTATGTATTTCTTCATTGGAATTGTCGTATTTATTATTCTTGCTTCAATAAAGCAGGTAAATCAATATGAAAGAGGTGTGAAATTTGGTTTGGGTAAATTTATTGGAATCATGGAACCGGGTTGGAGACTTGTTATTCCTGTATTTCAATCATATCAAAAAATAGATATGAGAATAAAAGCAGTTGACGTACCAGATCAAGAAGCTATTACAAAAGACAATATCTCAGTAAAAGTAAATGCAGTTATTTATTACAAAGTAAGTCATGCTGAAAAAGCCATCATAGAAGTAGAAAACTTTTATTATGCAGTAAGTCAGCTTGCTCAGACAACAATGAGAAACGTAGTAGGAGAAGTAAATCTTGACGAATTATTGTCAGGAAGAGAAGCAATTGCTGAAAAAATTAGATTAATAGTTGATAAAGCATCAGATGTTTGGGGAATTCAAGTGGATTCAGTAGAGCTAAAGGATGTAACATTACCAGAAGAAATGAAAAGAGTTATTGGCAAGCAAGCAGAAGCTGAGAGAGAAAAAAGATCTGTAATTATCAAAGCAGAAGGAGAAGTGATAGCCGCTGAAAATCTTGCAAAAGCAGCAAATACACTATCATCATCCGATGGTGCACTTCATCTTAGAACACTTTCTACAATAAACGACGTAAGCTCAGATCAGTCAAATACAATTGTTTTTGCTGTTCCACTTGAAATACTTCGTGCTTTTGAGAGAATTGGAAAGAAAGAATAACTAACCTTTGACTTGACAAAGATTACAACAGTATTATTATAAATATGTGTATAGTTAATAAAACTCAATATTAATCAAAAAAATATGAACATGGAATGGAATCCAGGAGTTGAGACTCCTAAACAAGATGTGGGAAAGGAAAGGGAAGGTAAAAAAATTTATCATAGAATATTCTCAAGTAATCTTGATGGCAGTGATGTGTCTCATGGAGAATATATTTATTTAGGACAGAGAGTATCTCCTGGATCATCAGAGTGTTTGGAAGCAACGCAAGAACAACTAAATAAGCAAATAGCCAAATTTAGTCAAAAAACTCCAACAAGAAAATTTTGGTTAGAAGCATTGCCTGAAGAGGATGCATTAAAAGCAAATATACAAGGAAGAAAAGATAGATATCAACAAAGGGTTGCTGAAGATAAAAAATAATGTGAAATTATATTTAAAAAAGCCGTGTTAACTCACGGTTTTTTGTTTGATTGCGTTATTGATTTTTAGGTTATTCTCTGATAAGCTATTTATATAATAAATGTCAATACTACCCCTATATAACAAATAGGTGGCAATTTGTGTTTTTAAACACAAAATTAAATACGAAATTCAAAATCTTAAATTCGAAACAATATTTAAATTCAAAATAAGAAATCATAAACACTTTGAATAATTGTTATTTCAATATTGGTATTTGTTTAGAATTTCGAGTTTGGTATTTCGAATTTGCTAAGATTATGCCTAAACTATTTAAACTACATTCATCATTTAAACCTGCTGGTGATCAACCACAGGCGATAGATAAACTCAAAAAGGGACTTGAGAAAAGTTTTGATTTTCAGACATTAATGGGCGTGACAGGAAGTGGTAAAACATTTACAGTTGCAAATATTATCTCAGAACTTGATAAACCAGTTCTTGTGATTGCACCAAATAAATCTCTTGCTGCTCAATTATATAGAGAATATAAAAACTTTTTTCCTGAAAACGCAGTTCATTATTTTGTATCATATTATGACTATTATCAACCAGAAGCATATTTACCAATTACTGACACATATATCGATAAAGAAGCTATGATAAATCAGGAAATTGATAAACTTCGTCATGGTGCTACAACGGCACTTTCAACAAGGCGCGACGTAATAATAGTTGCATCTGTCTCTTGCATATACAATCTTGGAGTTCCTGAGAATTATCAAGGATCATTAATTCATCTTGAAACAAATCAAGTTATTACACGAGCCGACTTAATATTTCAGCTTATCAAAATTCATTTTGAAAGAACAAATGGAGTTTTAACTCGTGGCCAATTTAGAATAAGAGGCAATGTTTTTGAAATAAAGCCAATGAATGAAGATATTACCTATAGAATAGAGCTAGAAGATCAGATAATTCAAGATATTAATATAGTAGATAATGTATCTCAAAATATTTTAGAAAACTTGAGTGAGATATTGATATTTCCGCCCAAACATTTCATATCATCAGCTCCTCAAACAATGGAGGCTATAAAAAATATAAAAAGTGAATTAAAAGAAAGACTAGCTTATTTTAAAAAAAATAAATTATATCTTGAGGCAGAGAGAATTGAAAGACGCACAAAATATGATATTGAAATGATGAAATCAATTGGCTATTGTCATGGAATAGAAAATTACTCTCGTCATTTGTCGGGAAAGCTTGCAGGAGAAGCACCTGACTCATTACTCGCATATTTTCCAAGGGTGAATGGAAAAGCAGATTTTCTTACAATAATAGACGAATCACATATTGCAGTTCCACAAATTGGTGGAATGTATGAAGGTGACAGAAGTAGAAAACAGGCACTTGTAAAATATGGTTGGAGATTACCATCTGCACTTGATAATAGACCTCTACGATTTGAAGAATTCAAAAAACGAATTGGGCAAGTAATTTTTACCACTGCAACGCCTGGAAAGTTTGAATATGAGCATTCAAAGGCCGTTATAGAGCAAATTATACGTCCTACAGGCCTCATTGACCCAGAAATAGAAATTAGACCAGTGTTCGATAAAAAACACAACAGAAGCCAAATAAATGACATAATGGATGAGATCGAAAGACTTGCAAAAATACACGAGAGAGTGATAGTAAACACATTAACAAAAAAACAAGCAGAGGATTTGCATGCATATTTAACTGAACATAAATTTAGATCTAATTATGTTCACTCTGATGTAAAAACTTTTGAAAGAAATGAAATACTAAAAGATTTCAGACTTGGGAAGTTTGATGTGTTAATTGGTGTAAACTTACTTCGTGAAGGACTAGACTTACCAGAAGTAACTCTTGTTGCAATTCTTGACGCAGACAGAGAAGGTTTTCTTCGAAGCGAAACATCGCTAATGCAAACAATGGGTCGTGCAGCGCGAAATGTGAAAGGGAAAATAATACTTTATGCTGATAAAACAACTGACTCAATGAAAAAAGCAATTAAAGAAGTTGAACGACGTAGAAAAAAACAAATTGAATATAATACCAAATATAATATAACACCAAAAACAATTAAAAAAGATATAGAAGATTTTCTTGATATTTCAACTGAAGATGATAAAAATGTCAAATTACAAATGTCAAATATCAAATCAATATCAAAGATTAAAAAGTCAAAAGTTAAAAGAATTTGAAATTAAATAATTTGATATTTGGATTTGATTTGACATTGCCATTTGGCCCCGAAGGATCATGGCCGAGGGGGATATTGCTCGCCTCGCTGAAGCTGTGGCGAAGCGGGGAAATTTGTAATTAACACATCTATGAACGAACAAATTATAATAAAAGGTGCGAAAAAGATAAAAAGAATAATAATATAAACATATGGAAAATATTTTTAAAAGAATGTTTAAAAATTCAAATGAAGCAACAAAAAGCTCAGAAACGATAAAAAGTCCTGAGCAACAATTGGATCCAGAAAAACAAAAATATATTGATAACTTAAAAAAATATATTTATTGTAGTTCGTGTGACGGAAACCTTGCCTTAGAAAGACAACTTTGGATTGATGATAATCATATAAACATAAATTTAGAAAGTTATGTTTATTATTCTTTGAGTGGAGCAGATCCCAAAAAGTATTTTGCAATGAAACAATTAATAGATTCTTTTTATAATAATAATTTTGATATAAATCTTATAAAAGGAAATGTTAGAAAACCAATTCGAGATCCAATTTTGGGTTTAAAAAATATTGATTGGGAATATATACAAAAAAAAGCAATATTACTACAAAAAATACGGGAAGGTAAATTGAATGATTTTGATGAAAGAAAAATAAAAAAGATAATAGGTAAAAACGAGTTTGAAAGAGTGCTGAAAATCACAGATTCAGAGTTAGAAATAGAAAGATTGCGTCTTGAAAAAGAGCAAAGGGCCAGTAGATTAAAGGAATTTCAAGAATCTGGAAAAGATAAAGACCCTCTTATGGCTAGTGATGTAAATTTTTCTCTATTAGATATTCATTCCAATGGTTCTAATTCTAAAAATCCACCTATTTTGGGATTGCAATCTGAATTTCCAGAAAATTTAGTAAATTTATCAATAAATGTAAAACAAATTGAAGGAATTCATAGCAAAGAAAGATATAATGATAAAGAATATGAAAATGGTGGATTTTTTGATATTGCTGATACAAGTGGATTTCTGCCTCCAAAAGCAATAGAGAAAATAGTAGAAAAAGACAAAAAATCTGTGGTTGTAATCTATGGAGGACATTTAAAGCTATGTTTTGGTTCTGCTTTTCGTCAAATTTTAGAAGCTTCATCTTCTAATTCTCCTAAAGCAATAGATATACATGTTCCACTGGATAAGTGTTATGACATAGCAGACTCTCAAACAGATGGATATAAATTATCAATAATACCATATGATTCTTCTCAATTTGAATTGTATAAAGATGGAGAAATTATAAAAGTTGATAAAAATGTAAAACCAGAAAATCCAAGAAGTAGAATCTATTTGTGGAGTGATACTTCAAAAATGTTAGAGGTAATTAATACGCAACATAGGCTCGATGAGGTTAGAAAGAAAATAAATGTAAAAGAGTGAAATTTTCCCTTTGCAATTAAAAAATAATTCTTTCTTGTCATTATCGGGCTTGACCCGATAATCCAGTTATATAGAGTCATTATTTATATGGATTCCCTCCTACGCGAGAATGATAAAGGGAAAATTACTAAATATAAATATTTATGAATGAACAAATTATAATAAAAGGTGCCAGGATGCATAATCTAAAAAATATAGATTTAGAAATTCCACACAACAAATTAACAGTAATAACAGGACTTTCTGGTAGTGGAAAGTCGTCTCTTGCTTTTGATACTATTTTTGCTGAAGGTCAGCGTCAATACGTAGAATCACTTTCACCATACATGAGACAATTTTTGGGTCAGAAAAAACCCGCTGATGTAGATGAAATAATTGGACTTGCACCATCAATTTCAATTGATCAAAAAGCACTTTCTCACAATCCAAGATCAACAGTAGGAACTCTTACTGATATTTATGATTACTTAAGAATTCTTTATGCAAGAGTTGGTGAAGTATTTTGTCCTTTGTGTGGGACAAAAATAGAAAAATTATCACTTGAGGAAATGATAGATATAATTATTTCTAAAAAAGTTAGTGATAAAGATTTTGCAGTAATACTTTCTCCAATTGTAATGGATAGAAAAGGAGAATATTATCAAATGCTTTATGATTATCTAAAACTTGGCTATGGAGAAGTTAGAGTTGATGGAAAAATGCATTCACTTCGCGAAAAAATTGTACTAGATCCAAAGAAAAAGCACAGTATTGATTTGGTAGTTGATAAAGTAATGTTATCTGATGAAACAAGATTATTTGAAGCAGTAGAAAGTTCACTAGCATATAGCAATGGTCTTGTAATTGTTCAAATAAACAAAGAAGAATTTTTATTATCATCAAACTGGACTTGTCCAAATGATAGTTTTTCATTTCCAGAAGTAGAGCCAAGATTATTTTCATTTAATTCTCCACACGGTGCATGTGAAAAATGTTTTGGTTTAGGAAAAATTGGTTTCAAGGGAAAAGTATGTGACAAATGTAATGGTAGAAGATTACGAGATGAAGCATTGTCAGTTAGAATTGGAAAACATAACATTGCAGAAGTTTGTGATTTGTCTATTGATAAGGCAATTGAATTTTTTAAGCATTTCAAAGACAAAATGACAAAACGACAACACGCAATTGCTGATTTGGTAATTAATCAAATTATAAATAGATATGAATTTTTATCAAAAGTTGGTTTAAATTATTTATCACTTAGTCGTGAAGCAGAAACATTGTCAGGTGGAGAAGCGCAACGTATAAGATTATCATCTCAGATTGGATCTCAACTTTCTCGCACGCTTTATGTGCTTGATGAGCCAACAATTGGGCTTCATGAAAGAGATACTGATAGATTAATAGAAACTCTAAAAGCACTACGAGATAAAAACAATACTGTAATAATTGTTGAGCATGACGAAAGAACTATTCTTGAGTCAGATTATTTAGTTGACCTCGGACCTCTTGCTGGAGTTCACGGTGGTGAAGTTATGGCAATTGGAAATACTTTAGATTTACTTGATAGTAAGAAAGATCCGACTTCGCTGAAAGCTACGTCGCGATCCAAATTTGAAAATTCGCTGACTTTACAATATTTAAGAGGTGAAAGAAAAATTGAATTACCAGCTCACAGACGTGATAAAAATAAAGGATCTATAAAAATTGTCGGAGCAAAAGCAAATAATCTAAAAGGAGTAAATGTAGAAATCCCATTAGGCAGAATGGTTGGAATTACTGGTGTCTCTGGTAGTGGTAAATCATCACTTATCTATGATGTGCTTTATAAAAATATCATCAAGATACAACATAGACCTACAAAGCCAAATTTAGAAAATGTGAAAGAAATAAAGGGGCTTGAGTATGTTGATAAGCTAGTAATTATAAATCAATCACCAATAGGACGAACTCCGAGATCAAATCCAGCAACATACACTGGAATATTTTCACCTATCAGAGAATTCTTTGCAGAACTTCCTGAGTCCCGTGAAAGAGCATACACATTATCTCGTTTTTCATTCAATCGCGCAGGTGGAAGATGTGAAGCTTGCTCTGGTGCAGGATTTAACCTCATTGAAATGCATTTTTTACCACCAGTGCTTGTGGAGTGTGAAGTTTGTCATGGCAAAAGATTTAACAGAGAAACATTGCAAGTAAAATACAAAAATCACAGTATTGCTGATGTTCTTGATCTTACAATTGACGAGGCATACAAACTTTTTGATGGAAATTATTATATTACTGATAAATTAAAAGTTCTAATAGAAGTTGGACTTGGATATTTGAAATTAGGTCAATCAGCAACAACTCTTTCAGGTGGAGAAGCTCAGCGCATAAAACTCGCAAAAGAGCTTACAAACACACTTGGAAAACGCACATTATACTTGTTGGATGAGCCCACAACAGGACTTCATTATCATGATATTGAATTATTGCTTCACGTGTTAAACAAACTTGTAGAACGTGGAAACACAATTCTGATTATTGAGCATAATTTGCATGTTATAAAATCAATGGATTATATAATAGATCTTGGTCCTGATGGTGGGGAAAATGGTGGTCGTGTAATTGCTTACGGAACACCCGACGAAATAGCAAATAATCCTAAGAGTGTGACGGGTGAATATTTGAAGAGTTATCTGAAGAAGTAAAAGCTATATTGCATTTTAAAATAAAAGTTGTAATATAAATATGAAGGCCGTTAAAGGCTTTTTTATTTATTTAAAAAAATCCAATATATGTTAGTTTTCATTGATGATTCTGGAGACCCAGGATTTAAAATAGAAAAAGGCTCCACGCCATATTTTGTTATTTCAATGGTTATATTTGATGATAATCTTGAGGCAGAAAAAACCGCTATTGCTATTAAAGAATTAAAAAGAAAAATCCATTTTAGTGAAAATACTGAATTTAGATTTTTTAAAACTAGTTCAATTAATAAAAAGAAATTTTTAAATGTTGTTAATAATTTTAAATTTCGTGTTAGGTGTTTAGTTGTTGATAAATCTTTTATAAAAAGTCGGGAACTAAAACAAAATAAAAATTCTTTTTATTCATATTTCATTAAAGAGGTTTTGAGAAATAATAATGATACAATCTTAAACGCAAAAATAAAAATTGACGGCAGCGGCGACAGGATATTTAGACAAAATTTTCTTACATATTTAAGAAAAGAATTAAATTCAAGAGATAAAGTCATAATGAAGCAATGTAAGATGATTGATTCAAAAAAAGATGTATTAATACAAATGGCTGACATGGTAGCTGGCAGTATAAATAGATTTTATAATAATGATAAAAAAGATAATATTATTTATAAAAATATAATAAAAAAGCATATAGAAGATGAGTGGAAATTCAAGTAATAAAAAAACCTCCTAAAAAGGAGCTTTTCCAACCACGTCTCTATACTAGTTGTCCTAGTCACGCCACCATCCGGTGACAGTTCAAGATACAGGTTTATGTAATTACATTATATCTTACGTAAGATAGCCTGTCAATAACCCTTTTAATAATCTCGATAATATTCGTATTATTTCCGCCAGAGGCATTTGTATTATTATTCGTATTGATTAGTATTATTAGTACAATTCGTATATTAGCATTGTATACGTATTCGTATAATTGCTTTTTAGCTTAAAAAATGGGAAAATTAAAATGTTAATATTAATAAAATCAATATTATGGGTATAAAAGTTAAACCAGTTTTTCATAAGGAAATGCAATACGATATTGAAATAGTAGATGACCATTATGTGGTCGTAAATACTCAGAGACCAAGAAATCATAAGAAACCAAGAAAAGGACCCGAATTTGAAATGGAAAGAAAATTCGTTTCAATTGAGGAAGCAGAAGATTTTATAAAAAATCTATAAAATAATCATATAAATTTATGAAAAAACTAAAATTTTTATTTATAACATAAAAATATGTCACATATTTTAACACAATATTTAATAACTTTCGGTTGAGCTATAACTGGTGCTATATCAATGGCGATTGCACTTGGAATTTTAGTAAAAATATTTTCATGGATTACTCCAATTAATGAATGGGAAGAAATAAAAAATGGAAATATTGGAGTTGCAATTATAATGGCAAGTACAATTATTGGAACAGCATTAGTAATTGGTCTTACAATAATGCCTTAAATATGAACAATAAATCTAAAATAATAATTCTAATTTTACTTTTTATTCTTATTTTACCAATAAGTGTTTTTGCTCATCCCGGTAGAACAGATTCAAATGGTTGTCATACATGTAAAAAGAATTGTTCTTCTTGGGGGTTAAAAGATCAAGAATATCATTGTCATATAAAACCAGCAACAACTGAAACTAAAGAAGCCAGAACAGAAGCAAGGCAAGATGTTAATACAGAAGCTAGATTAAAAAAATAGTATAAAATATGAAATTTAGATTTAGAAAATCAATACCATTGGGGAAAAATGTTCGTTTAAATCTTAGTAAAAAAGGCCCTGGCTTAAGCGTTGGTTTATTAAAGTGGTTTCGCATAGGTATTGGAACTAAAGGAGCTTATACAAGCACAAGTATTCCAAAAACCGGCTTATATTCTATAGATTATTTGAATAAAAAAACTTTGAAAGCTAGATTAGATAATATTTTATTTTAATAATGTTAAAAAATAAACTCAAAAATTTCAAAAATCCATATGAAAAATAAAAAACTATTATATTTAATTCCATTAATACTATTCGGTATTTTTGTATTTGTTTATGGCCTCGCCTTCGCCAAGGCTTCGGCGTAGCCCTGGGATATGATGATAGTCCCGGCGCACAAGGATTGGGATTATTGTTTGTGATTTTTGGGGTTGTAGGGATAATTAAAAAACGGAAAAAATAAGTAAATTATTTGTTATTATTTCTATCACAATCCCGCTCAGCGGGATTGTTTTTTATGAATTTGACGTGAATTTGTGTAGAATTTAGACAAAATTCACGTTGTATTGACATTTTGACGTGAATTCTGTATAATTACAGTATAATTAATATCTAAATATATGGCCATATCAAATGATATAAAAACACGAATAAATACACTTAAAAAAGAATATGATTTTTTAAGAAAAGGCAAAGAATCTCTTTTAAGTATTCTATTTGAAGCTGAATTATCAGAGTCTGTTTATAATTCTAATGCCATTGAGAATTCTACTCTAACTATTTCTGAAACAGAAAAAATTCTTTTGGATATGGAAGTTTCTAGAGATGTTTCTGTAAGAGAAATATTCGAAGCAAAAAATTTGGCACAAGTTTCTGAATACATACAAACAAAAATCAGTTTAAATAATGTAGATAAAGAATTAATTTTACTTCTTCATAAAATGTTAATATTAAATATAAATTCTGATATTGCTGGTAGATTTAGAAGGGGTGGTGAATATGTAAGAGTTGGAACTCATATTGCACCAGCCCCAGAACATGTTGAAGTTATGATTGAATCAGCTCTTTTGAATTATTCAAGTGATCATGTTAAATATTTTCTAGAAAAAATTGTAAAATTTCATCTTGATTTTGAACATATCCATCCATTTTGTGATGGAAATGGAAGAATAGGGCGCGTACTTATTAATTATCAATTAATGCAACTTGGATTTCCACCAATTATAATTCGCAACAAAGAAAAACAAATTTATTATAAATCTTTTAATGAATATAAGAATAGTAATGATACAAAATCTGATACTATGGAAAAAGTTATGTCACTTGCTCTTCTAGAATCGTTACACAAAAGAATTTCATATTTAAAGGGTGATAAAATTATTAGATTTGCAGAATATGCTAAAATTAAAAAAGAATCAACTTCTATTCTTTTGAATAAGGCAAAAAGACAAACAATTCCTGCTTTTCGTGAAAAAGGAATTTGGAAAATTGGTATAAAAAATAGTTAATCCATGACTAAACTGAAAGACAAAATAAAATCTTTTCCAAAGAAACCCGGAGTGTATTTTTTTATTCACAAAAATAAGGAAATTCTTTATGTTGGTCGTGCAACTAGTTTGAAAAACAGAGTTTCTCAGTATTTTGGGAAGAACATTGATATAAGAATCGCTGAAATGGTATCACTCGCACACGATATTAAATACATAGAAACAGAAAATTTATTAGAAGCAATTATATTGGAAGCAAAAAATATTAAGAAATATTGGCCAAAGTACAATATCAAAGACAAAGATAATAGATCTTTTATTTATATCGCAATTGATAAAAATAGTGATTATCCAAAAGTTAAATTAATAAGACAACGTGAATTAGATAAATTTCCTTTAAACAAATTTGCAGTTTTTGGTCCTTATCAATCATTATATTTAATTCAAAACGCACTAAAAATTATTAGACGTATATTTCCATATAGCACATGTGTTCCAAATAATGGCAAACCTTGCTTTGATTATCAAATAGGATTATGTCCAGGAACTTGTATAGGAGAAATTAGTAAGAAGGATTACAAAAAAAATATTTCTAATATTATTTTGTTTTTGTCAGGTGAAAAAACCCGACTCTTAAAAAAATTAATGAAAGAAGATCCAGAAAAAGCGAAATTTTTAAAACACATTCAGGATGTATCACTCCTTACAAACGAAGACTCGCCTTCGCATGGCTTCGGCGCAGTAAATAGAATTGAAGGTTATGATATTAGTCATTTCGCAGGAAAAGAATCATATGGATCAATGGTTGTATTTGAAAATGGGCAGGCGAATAAAAACGAATATAGACTGTTTAAGATAAAAACTGCTCCAGCGGGTGATGATGAAAGAGCACTTGAAGAAGTAATTTCAAGAAGATTAAATCATAGTGAATGGCAAAGACCAGATTTGATAATGATAGACGGTGGAAAACCACAAGTTGATTATATTTCTAAATTGTTCAGAAAAATAAATATAAACATTCCAATTGTTGGAATTTCTAAATATGATAATGATAGATTGGTGTATGGTGTGGGAATGAGTAAAAGTATAAAAGAATTATGTGAAAACATAAAACCAACACTTTTAAAAACCCGAGAAGAAGCACATAGATTTGCAAATAGAGGTAGGAAAAGGAGTTTTGGGAAGAGGAAATAATCTATTTCTTATTATTTTTAATAAGTATGTCAATGATGTTATAATAAATTTATATGATGCTAGATCAAATTTTATCATTTTTACTTTTATATAAATATTTTGCGTTATTTCTGATAACTTTTTTTGCATCTCTTCTAAATATTACTCCAGCTAGCCCATCGCTTATTGCCTCTGGTTCTCTTGTCGCTACTTCACATTTAAATTATTGGCAAGTTTTTTTATTTGGATTTTTGGGTAGTGTAATTGGCGATATTACTGCTTATTTAATTTCATATTTTTATAGTAGAGAGATTTTAATTAAAATTGGCTTCAGAAAAATATTAGAATCAAAAAGTTTTTCGAAAATAGAAGATTTATTTAAAAAGAATTCTGGAAAAACAATTTTTGTAAGCAGGTTTTTTCTTACAAGTTTTGGACCGGTTGTAAATCTCATAGCAGGATTATCAAAGACAAATTACAAAAAGTTTATATTTTACGATATTTTAGGAGAGGCACTATATGTATTTATACTAACTGGAATTGGATATTTATTTGCGAACAATTGGAAATATATATCAAACTTATTTTCCCACACAAGCAATATTTTGATAGCATTAATTGTTTTTATAACAATTATGTATTTTCATAGAAAAAAGCTATTTTCAAAATAGCAGATTAGCATATTTGACAAAGTTTTATGAACGTAGTATAAATATCCATTGAATTAAATTCAAGGAGGAAAAAATGCTAAATCATGAATTTGCCATGGGAAACTATTATATGTTTATTTTCCCATACGGTGTCCTTAATAGACCTGACGTAATCGTAGAAGAACCCACTCTTATCAATGAAAAAGAATTATTATTCCATTTTTTGTACAGCTATAAATCTGAAGCAGAATATATTAAAAAAGAAGATATTCTTGCTGTCGGAGATAAAGATAATGGAACCTTAGAAATTAAAGGGTGGGGTGGTAAATACACAATTCTAAATCAAGAATTATTCAACAAGTATGTTGCTGATGGAATAATACAATTAAAATAAATTGGCAATGTAGATTATAATCAAGGCAATTAGGCAGTTCTTTATAGAACCGCCTTTTTATTTGGTTATATTTGGAAAATCCCAGTTATATGCTATAATACCATTAGCAATCAGTAATCGGCTATTAGCTTTTAGGAGCTAGTAGCTGAATACTGAAGGCCTATATAATAATTAATGGCTATGTGGCTAAGCGACTATGTAGCTATGGAACTAATAATATGGAACAATTAATACAACAGAACCAAACACTTATTTTGATTCTTACATTGTGGGCAATACCGTGGAAAGGTATGGCACTATGGAAAGCTTCAAAATTAGACAAAAAACCTTGGTTTATAATACTTCTTATATTAAATACATTCGGAATACTTGAGATATTATATTTATATATATTTAGTAAAATGAAAGTTAAGGAAAATAAAACTCCTGATCAACTATAGAATGCAACGTATTATAATCGCTTCTGGCCCCGTTATAGTAGAAAATGGCAAAGCTCTCCTTGTAAAACATAAGGATAGCTTTTTTAAATTCTGCGGTGGGACTGTGAAAAAAATGGAAAATTTTATTAAATCCGCACAAAGAGAAGCAAAAGAAGAGCTTGGCATAAAAATTTCATTATTAGACAACAATCCTTTTATAATGTACTCAAAAAAAGAAATAGATGGTGTAGATTACGATGTTATACTGGTTCATTATTTAGCAAGTAGAGTCGGAGATATAAAACCAGGAAGCGACATAAAAGAATGGGCATGGATAGACATAGATAAGCTTGAAGAATTTGAACTCGCACCAAATATTATTCCAACTCTTAAACATTTTGATTTTATAAAATAAATATATGCAAATATTAATTATATTTTATTCAAGAACGGGACTTACAAAAAAATAGCAAACAGTATAAAAGAAAAACTAGTTAATTGTGATATAGAAGAAATAAAAACTAAGACAAGTCGTCTGGGAGTAATGCAATATTTAATTTGTGGAAAAGAAGCTATTCAAGAAAAAACAATTGATATTGAAAATACAAGTTATGATCCAAAAAATTATGATTTAATTATTTTAGGAACTCCTATTTGGGCTGCTAATATTTCTTCTCCATTGAGAACTTATATAGAAAAGAATAAAAGTGATTTTAAAAAAGTTCTTATGTTTTTTACACAAGGATCATCTGGTGCAGATAAAGCCATTGTAAAACTTCAAAAATTACTTGGAAAAAACATATCAACATGCTTAACTTTAACAAGCAAAGAAGTTGCAAAAAGTCAATATCAAAATAAGCTTGATGACTTTTTGAAAAATATAGTTTAAAAATACAATTAAAAGAGTATCATTTGTCATTTACTCTTTTTTGTTTGTTAAAAAAATGTTAAAATAAATAACATAAAAATAAAAAAATAAAAACAATGAGAGATAGAACATTAAATTTTTGGTTTTATATAGTAAATATTTGGACGATTATTTTCATAGGGCTTATAATTGCAGACTTTATAAATCAAAATAGTCTTGGGGAATTATTGGATATTTCTGGGTTTATATATATTGGAATACTTGCAATTTATTCTGGCGATAAAGAATTTGATAGATGGAACAAAATTCAAATGAGTAATAGACGAGGAGAGTTGTATGCAATTATTTGGACAATACTTATAATATCTCTTGTGACTTGGAGCTTTATAATGGAAAAAAATTATAGAATGCCAACTAGTGTTATTTCTTCCTATACAGCCGTGCTTACAATTTTAGCCATCACTCAAAAATCCAAGAATCTATACAGCTTTAAGAGAAAGAAAAAAAGATAAATTAACTTTTTTAAAAAATCTCACATTTTTGTGAGATTTTTTTAAAGTATAGAAAATAAATAAATAAAATAATAAGAAAAATGAATTGAATAATCAATAAGGCGGATTGAATAATCCGTTGACAAGTAATAAAAAGTGTGCTAATTTACTATATTAACTTTGATTTTATGTTACAATAAGAATATAAAGAACAATAAATAAAAAAACATAATATGTTGAAAAAAACAAAAATAATAATACTTATTATAGTAGTTATTTGTATAATTTATACAGTCTGGGTTATTTTAGTGCCGATAAAAAACATATTAACTCTTTCCAATGAAAGCTATGCTATTGCACAGAAAATAAATAAGGATATAGATAGAGATGATTTCGTAGCTCTAAACAAAGATATTTATAGCATTAAAGAACGAGTCGCATTAATAAAAAATAATCTATATTTTTTTGTATTTGTAAAAATTATCCCTCCTCTTGGAGATAAATATGAGAAAACAATGCAATCTATAAATGATATTGAAATTATATGTAATAGCGCTAACAAGATATTTGAATCTTCAAGAGATATTGGAAAAATGGACAAAAATAGTATATTAATAAGTTTTTTGAATAATCCTGAAGAATATAGAAAAATAAGCAAGCACTTTAATGACTTATCTTCAAATATTTATGAATTTAGTAATATTATACATTTAGATAACAGTGAATTTGTCCAAAACATAAATTTGATTGCAAAAATTCTCAAAGTTACCGAGCCAATATCATCAAACATATTGGATATTATAGGTCAAAATGGAGAAAGAAGATATTTATTATTATTTCAAAATAACACAGAACTACGTGCTACTGGTGGATTTATTGGAACATATGGAATTCTTAGCGTAGAAAAAGGCAAAATAAAAAAAATATATATAGATGACATATATCATCTTGATGTCCAATCAATAGGAAAGCTCAATAATTCTGTTCCTGAGCCCATAAAAAAATACTTGAAAACAGAGGAGTGGTATATGAGGGATTGTAATTGGCAAATTGCATTTGCTGACTCAGCGCGCGATTGTCTAAATATTTATGAACTTGAAAGAAAAAATTTAGATAATAAAAATCCAGATAATTTAGATATTTATAACAATAATCAAGGAAATATAGATGGTGTAATAGCGCTTAATCCAGATCTTGTTGGAGAGGCACTAAAGATAATTGGAGATCAAGAAATAAGTGGAATTATTTTTGAAGGACAAAACTTTACAGATGACTTACAAAAAGCAGTGGAGCTTTATTATAAAGAAAGAGGAGTAAGTCAGTGGGATAGAAAAAATATAATAAAAGATCTTGCTAAAAGCATATTAGAAGACCTAAAAAAATCTAGTACTTATGAATATGGAAAGATGACTGATCTAGTAATAGAAAAATTAGAAAATAAAGACATTATTTTATATAGCAAAAATCCAGAAATACAAAACAAATTAAGCAATGCTGGTTGGACTGGAGACGTAGTGAAGTCAGACAATGATTACATAATGCTTGTAGATAGTAATCTGGCCAGTTTTAAATCTGATCAATTTATAGACAGAACCGTAAATTACGAACTTTCAAAAGATAAAAATAATAGCTTGATGGCAAAGGTTTCAATTACATACAAGCATAACGGAGGTTTTTCATGGAACTCAACAAAGTATAGAGACTATGTGAGGTTGCTCGTGCCACTCGGTTCCGAATTTATAAACATAAGTGGATTTACAAATGAAGAAAACAATGATCAAATAATCCTTGACAAATCTGAAATGTATGGTAAGGTATCATATGGTTCGTTTATTACTGTAGAACCAAAAGCTTCAAAAACCCTTATTTTTGAGTATAAATTGCCAGATTATGTGAAGAATCAAATTAATGAAAAGCAATATAAGTTGTATATTCAAAAGCAATCTGGGGTAAAAAACTTAAATTATATAATTAGCGCTAATTTTAATGAGGACTTTAGAAAGCTAAAGATAAACACAGATTCAATACTGAATAATAATATTTTTTCTGTAACAGGAAAAAAAACAATAATAAAAGACACTTTAATAGAGATGACTTGGTAAAATAATATGAATATAACAAAATCAGAAAACTTAATAGATAAAATGATAGAAAATAAATATTTTGTTATATTTGTTGTTGCTATTTTTCTTGTAATATCAATGATTCTTACAAGTTTTCAAAAAAGAGAATATTCTTCTATGGCAAGAGTTTTGGTTATTCAAGATCAGGAGCAAAAAATTGATGCATACATTGCTTCAAAAGCATCTGAGAGTGTTGCAAAAAATCTTAAAAAATCCCTTACAAGTTCTTCTTTTAGAAACAAAGTATTAGAAAACTTTTCAGATGCAAATATCAACTTGTCTAATGTAAGTGAAAAAGCTAGAAGAAAAGAATGGATTCAAACTGTAAATGCTAAGCTTATACCAAATAATTCTATATTAGAAATTACAACGTATAATCAGTCTCCTGTTTTTTCTGAAAAATTATTAAACAACGTTTTACTTACATTGCTTGAAAATCACAAATCATATCATGGTGGAGGCGATTCAATAAATTTACAGATAATTGATTATCCACTTACCTCAAGATATCCCGTAAAACCAGATTGGCTATTAAATTTAGTATTAAGTATTATTTTGGGAATATTTTTTAGTGCAAGTATTATCAGTTTTTTTCCAAACAAAATATATTCGTTTAATTCTCTATTTGATAAAAAATCAAAAAAATTAAAAGGCACTATAGAGGCAAAAAAGATTTTTGAAAACATAAATTCTGATACAAGAACCGAAGAAACAGAGTCTTCACAAATAAAAAACTTGAATATCTATGAAAATTTATCAAACGATGTTGAACTAGGTGAAAAAGAAAATATCGATATTGTTTATGAAATGAAAAACAAGGTTCTAGATAGTGATCATTACTTAAGAAAAAAAGAATAATTTTTCGTCAGATTTGAAGTATATTGAATTTGCCGAAAAAGCAAAAAAATAAAAAAAGCAAATTAAAATAAATTATCTGGGAGGATAATCATGAAAAGATTCTTTTTCGTTTTCGTTGGACTGTTCATGTTCTCGCTCATAAATGCAAGTTATTCAGGCTATGTATATATGGGTGTTTTTCCATGGAGCACGATGAATGGAGATCCAAACATCATTAGTGGATTTGAAGAGAATGCCTGGTATGCTAAAGAGCAGAAAGACATCTCAGACATTTCGTTTCCAAGAATACAAAAAAAGTATACGGGCGGAAATGTTGATTACGTAACAGTTCCGTTTGATACTCTACTCAAAGATGCAATAATGTACTATGGAAATGAAGGTGGATTTCCAAAAAGTTGGTATGGTGATATTAAAGTGGCAATAACCACTGTGAAAGATGCTAATAAAAAAGTAGTCAAAACGGACAAAAAGGGAATCCCCATCTACTGTAAAGTAGTTACGGACACTTTGCTGTACGAAGAAGATCCTCAGACAATTGAAAATTTTATCAAAGAAAGAGGACTGTCTTCTTATCTCCAAGCAAAAGACTATGATCTGGAGTATCAGTTTCTGTTCTTCAAGAATGGAAATGCGGGACTACCGCAGTGCAACAACTTCATAATCCTTAAAAAACTTATTTTGAGGCAAGTGAAGATCATTGCGCCTCCTCCAGTATTATTACCGCCTCCAGTTATATCTCAAGTTCCCAAGAAAATAATCCCACTGAAACCATTAGTTGTGACACCTACAATAGTAAATGCTACTACAAGTGATATTGAATATGATGTGTGGGTAAACACATCAGGAACTCTGTTAAAAGATCCTCCGCCAACCTCAGTCTTTAGTGACGGTTCTACTGTATACAACATCACAAGAAATTATGATGCCAGAAAAGCATTTGATGGTATCGGCGGAGCTAAGGTGACTATGAGTGTTAATGAAGATTGGCAAGTGAGCGGTGAAATCGGTGGTGGAGTTCTTGATGGAGCTGGTCAGTTTTATGTCGAAATTCTTTTTAAAAGAATGCTGGAAATGGAACTAAGTTCTCTTTCTCTGGGCATTGGGCTCAGGGATGATCAATGGCAGTTTTCTTACTGGACTGATGAAATATTTGATATTATCAGCCCAACCCAGCACTCAATTAAGAGTACTCAACACTTACCCTGGATTAACTCATTCAGCATTGCTGGTGAGATAAAGCTTTATAGTGAAAGTGATTATGCTATGATTAAAGGATTTGTTGATCCCAAAGAGTGGAATAATTACATAGCTGTGGAAGCAAAAACTGAGAAACGAGTTTATGGTTATTTGTTGCTAAATCAACAACACTTTAAACCCTCTAAATTTATTGACACCAGCTCTGTGGTTGAAAAACCAGAAAGGACAAATCTACTTGGAGAGGCTAAGCTCGGTTTAGAAGTAAAAAAGACCGAAAAAGACAATAGCATTTACTGCTTCGTTGATGGCAGACTTAACCATCAGGAAGTCCAACAGCCTCGGGTTGATAGGCCCTATTTATACAAATACATTCGCAGTGACATAGGTCTAGGAATCCAATTCCCAGCCTACACTGAAAATGCCCAATTGATATTAACTTACGTTAACATCAAAGATGGAGACTGGAAAAACTACGGTGTATGCCTTCGCTTCATATGGAACATCTTTTAATAAAACCAAGGAGGTTTAAGATGAAAAAGATTCTAATGTATATATGTATAATTCTATTGACAACGCTCTTTACGGCATGTGAAGAAAAAATCGCAACTGCGGTTGTCATAAAAGCAAAAAACTTAATAGAGGTTAGACTTCGGACTAATACAGAAAAGGGCATGGAAAAGATTGGAAACGCTCCAATTGATGCTTTAATCTACTACTCTGGAAATTTAAATGACGCTAATTATGATTCTTTGCGCTTTGTTGGAACCTGGGGAAATCAAATGATAATCCCTATTAATGCAACGGGTGGAAGGAAGCTCGTCAAGTGCTATTACAAAGTTAATCCAACCGATACACCTGTGTTTTTCTTGCCAGATCTTGCCGCAAGAGTTGTTCACTCAACAAGGGGCGAGGGCAAAGATACTGTATTTATGGAGCTAAAACATGTTGTTCCAACGGATACTGTAATAACCGATCCTACAGGATATCAAGCTCATTTTTATTCAGAATTGCGAACTGAGTTTGATATAGCCTATGATCAGTATGGGGCAAATATCAATCCGCTTACAGACACAGGATTAATTCTAACAAAAATAGAATACTCCGGTATTCCTGATCCAACCCTGGATTGGGGTGGTGTCAATACGACTCAATACACTGAGTTGGGTGTTAATGTAACTCCTAGTGAACAATTATATGCAGTAACATCATATAATGGCCTTAGAGGTGACAGAAGATTGCCCATGACCTATAATACCGTAACTGGTAAATGGGAATTTGAGTTTATGTACCCTAGAAACGCCGGAATAAACTTCCGCGTGGAAAAGGCAAGTAGTCAGCCCCTATATATGGGAATTAGACTGATAACAGAACTCGGATCGGTGTCTTGTTGCAATATCCATTATTTTCCGGATTCAAATGGAAATAATGTCTGGATGTTATTTCAAGCATCGTTGGTCAATGGATTTCCTACAATTCCGTGGCCAAATATTAATCAGCTCATTAATATATTAGAGCTGATAATAAATCCAACGTCAAAAAATATTCCAGTAATACCAAATCCGGAATTGCAAAATCCGGAATTACAAATCATAATACTTAAAAAGATCTAATGGAGGATCAAATGAAGAAAATCGTATTACTCGTCGCTTTACTGCTGATATTCGTGAGTATCAGCTATGCTGAACCCGTCGTGACTCAAAATGCCGACGGAATTACCTATGACATTAGCTATCAAGTCCCGGATGGCGCATCTTTTTCCAAGTGCGTCGGCTCAAAATGGATAGCGGATGTCAGCTTGGAACAAATCCCTTTCGAAGAAAACACTCGTCCAACAATCGAGGTCTTCGGAACCAAAGACGCCAAGAAAGGTATTGTAGATCTTACAACAGGAAATATGACATTTACGCAAGTTCCTGCAACAATTGCAGGAAAAGTCTGGAACATTGTAATTCGTACAAAAGATTACGAGTACTGGACTCATGCGAATCCTGTTACGTACAAAGAAAAGGGTAAAACAAAAACCAAATATGGGTTTACGTTTTAACCCAAAATATAAATCGCTCATAATGAGCAAATCCCCATCAAGTCAAATGGCTTGGTGGGGTTTTTTTGTACAAAAATTTTTTAATCAGATATTAAATAAGCAATATACACCCATACAATCCAAAGAAGTGATGTAGTATCTAATATATTATCAACAGAAGAAATTAAAAATATTATTAGTACCCCAATAAAAGAAATTAGATATTTATAATTTTTGGTTTGCAAAAACTTTTTAAATATATTCTTAAGTGTTTGAAATATTAAATTAATATATAACAATAGTCCAATAACTCCGAGTTCTATAAGTAGACGAAAATAGTCATTATGAGCATAGGTACTTTCATAAGCATCTTTGATTTGTTTTTCTCTCAGTGTTTTGTATGAATCAATGCCATAGCCAATAATAGGGGAATCATAAACATAGCTAGTCATTTCTTGCCACATCTTGTTTCTCCATTGCCACGAAGAAAGAGTTGTCTCGGATGTCGTAAGACGTCTTACAAATTTTATATCATTAAAATCATAATATTTCAAAGGCGTATAGTTAATAATAACAACAAATAAAAATGATATTGTGACGAGTGCTAATATATATTTTGGAAACTGACTCCTTTTATAAAGAAAGAGCAAAAATAATATCAAAACAGATATTCCCATCCAAACACTTCTTGTAAGAGTAAATAATATAAGCAACAAAAGTATTACTAAATAAACAAGTAATAGTTTTTTGTAATCTTTTTTTTGACAATAAATATATTGAATAAAAAACACTACGAAGAAAAAGAACAAATTAAATGCAAATGCATTTGGATGAGCAAATGTTCCATAAACCCTACTCATATTTTCAGGGCCCACAAATCCACGACTTAAAATTATTTGATAAATTCCAAAAGCGATTGGCAAAATAGAGGACAAAAATACTGCCTTGATAAGATTGTTTTTTTTGTTTTTATAAGTAGTAAAATAAAAATAAGACACAAAATATAAAAAATAAATGCCGAGTAACCTTGTGAGCATCCTAATAGAATCTGAAAAATTAACAGTATATATTAGACTACAACTTGCACTTATCATAAATAATGTCCACGGCAAAAACAAAGGAATCTTTTTCATATTTATTCCTTCTTTTAAAATAATAAATATACACCACAAAATTATCAAAATTCCCAAGATTGAGGAAAAGTTTAACTCTGTAATATTAAGTACGTTAATAAAAATATTTTCAGTATATACATCAGTTGCTGATCTTATTATAAGAATAAAAAGCATGCCATAATATGGCCTTAGTATAAAGAGAGGAATCAGAAGACATATTATAAGAATTCCAAGAGCAGATATAATATCTGTTTTTGTAAAAATAATAAAAAACAATGTTGCAATAAACAACATTCCTTCAAAAAGCACAAAGATGAGATTTTTATTTGATTTCATAATATTTATTCTAATGAAAAAAAAGAGTTTTGTAAATGATTTCAAGCATTGACCCTCAGGGTTGGCGACCCTGAGGGTCAATTTTATTCATTGACAACTTCTTAATTCTGTTATAATATAACATATTATGAACATATTACTAATAAACAAATCGTATCAAACAAAAGGTGGCGTAGAGCGTCATATTCTTGATTTACAGAGACTTTTAGAACAAAATGGACATAGAGTGCTTATTTTTGCAACTCGCGATAATAACACCATTTCAAACCCATTTATCAAGTATTTTCCTAAATATCACGATTTCTCAAAAAACTCTAGTTTTTGGACTAATTTAAAGTCTATTTTTTCTTTTTTTATAAATTTTGAAGCAACTAGAAATCTCAAAAAACTTATAAAAGAAAATAAAATTGATATTGCTCATATTCACAATATTTATCATCATTTAAGTCCTGCAATACTAAAAGTCTTAAAAAACAATAATATTCCTATTGTAATGACTCTTCATGATTATAAACTAATTTGCCCAAACTATAGTTTGTTTGATTTTCAAAAAAATAAGATCTGTGAAAAGTGCAAAAATAGAAATTATTTCAATTGTTACAAAAACAGATGTATTCAAAACTCAGGTATAAAAAGTTTAATCGCAACTTTTGAAATGTATTTCCAGCAAAAATTTTTTTCTTATTCAAAATTAGTTGATACATTTATTGCACCAAGTAAGTTTATAAAAAACAAATTTTTGGAATTTAATTTCCCAAACAAAAATATTGAACAAATTTATAATTTTACAGAGATCAATAATGATAGTCCAGAAATCAAAGATTACTTCTTGTTTTTTGGAAGACTTTCAAAAGAAAAGGGCTTAAAAGAATTTATTGAAATACTTCCCAATTTAAAAAGAGATTTTAATTTTTATATAGCGGGATCAGGACCTGAGGAAGAAAATCTCAAAAAATTAGTAAAAAATTTGAATTTAGACGATAAGATAAGGTTTTTAGGATTTTTTGGAAATAATAAACAAAATGAATTAAACACTCTTATTAGCGAAGCTCAATTTGTGGTAGTTCCAAGCATATGGTATGAAAATTGTTCTCTATCAATATTAGAATCAATGGCAAAAGAAAAGTTCGTATTTGCAACAAACACTGGTGGTAGTAGTGAGTTAATAAATAATTATAAAACTGGTATTTTATTTGATATAAAAAATACAAAAGACACTATTGACAAATTTAATAAAATACTGGATAATAAAGAGTTAATTAAAGAAATCTCTATTAATGCAAAACAAAGCATCGAACAAGAATTTAATAGTGATATTTATTACCAAAAATTAATCAATATATACAATAAAGTTAAAAAAAACTAATTACTTTCGACTTTAGACTTTCACCTTTCTATTTTATGAAAATAGCATACATCGGACAAAAAGGTATTCCAATGAAACAAGGTGGCATAGAGGCTCACGTTGAAAATCTTTCTATTGGAATGGTTGATGTGGGTCATGATGTATATGTTTATACAAGATCAAACTATATTGATAAAAATCTAAAAAACTATAAAGGCGTAAATTTGATTAATCTTCCTTGTATTCACAGCAAGCATCTTGAGGCAATAAGTCATACTTTTTTAGCTTCTATTCATGCATGTTTTCAAAAATACGACATTATTCATTACCATGGAGTAGGTCCATCACTTCTTAGTTTTATACCGAGGTTATTTTCCAAAGCCAAGATTGTTGGAACTTTTCATTGCCAAGATAAATATCATAAAAAATGGGGCATTATTGCAAGATTCTTCTTAAATCTAGGGGAATGCGCTGTATGTAAATTTCCCCACATTACAATTTGTGTTTCTCCTATAATCAAAGATCTTTGCAAAAATAAATTTCATAAAGACGCTATTTTTATTCCAAATGGATTTAAAATAAATATAGATACAAACACAGAAATATTAGAAACTTTAAACATAAAACCAAAAAAATATTTTCTTGTTATTTCTCGTTTTATTGCTCATAAAGGGATCCAATATTTTATAAAAGCATTTAACAAACTAAACAACCCTGATTATAAAGCCGTGATAGTGGGCGAAACTTATCACGATAAAAGATATGATAAGCAAATAAAATTTTTAGCTGAAAAAAATAAGAATATTCTTTTAGTAGGTCAACGTAGTGGGCAAGAACTTGATCAATTATTTACAAATGCATTTTGCTTTGTACTTCCTTCAGAAGGAGAGGGTCTTTCAATAACTCTTCTTGAAGCGATGGCTCATGAGATACCAGTTATTGCAAGCGATATTGCTGGAAATGAAATATTTACATATATGAACTTTGTTTATTCATTTGAAAATAAAAATAGTGACGATCTTGCAAGTAAAATGAATTATATAATTCTCAATAAAGAAGAAGCTCAAAATAAAGCCAAAATAACCAGAGATCACATATATAACAATTTCTCTTGGGATAAAATCACAAAACAAATAGAGCAATTATACCTAAGCTCTATTAATTAATGAGCATTTAAACCCAAATTAATAAATATGAAATCCAAGCTTTTTTACTTGATTTTTTTTGTATAATCATTTATTATTTGATTATTAATAATTTTAAAGCATAATATGTCAAAAACAAACAAAGTAAGATTAACATTTTTGGGTATCTTAGTATTGGCTATCTTATCAGGACTCATAGTATATCCAAAGGTGCCAAAATTTATGCCTGGAAATGCCTTTTTCAATAAATTTACACCTAGATTAGGCCTAGATTTACAGGGTGGAACACATCTTGTGTATCAAGCTGATTTTTCTAAAATTAATACAAACGACAAAAAAGCATCTCTTGACGGTGTTAAAGACGTTGTTGAAAGAAGAGTAAATACATTTGGCGTTGCTGAACCACTAGTACAAACAAGTGGCGAAGACAAAATAATAATTGAACTTGCTGGAGTTTTTGATGTAAATGACGCTATAAAAAGAATCGGGGAAACACCTCTTTTAGAATTTAAAGAGCTCTCTGGATCAAGTGACTCTACAGTAGATCAAGGAGCTATTGATACGCAAAATGCAGAAAGTAAAAAATTAGCTGAAGAAATTTTAGCTCGAGCTATTAAAGGTGACGATTTTGGAGCTCTTGCTAGAGAATATAGTGAAGATTCTGGATCAAAAGATAAAGACGGAATAGTAGACTTTATAAAGCAGGAAATGTTAGATCTTGCATATGGAGATGTAATCTTTAATAAACTTTCAAACGGTCAGATATCTACATCAATTGTAGAAAGTCAATTTGGTTACCACATTATCAAAAAATTAGATGAGCGTGGATCTGGAGTAGACAAAGAGGTTAAATCTCAACATATATTATTTTTAAAGAAAACAGCTCAAGCACAAGAACAGTGGGTTAATACTCAATTATCAGGAAAACAACTAAAATCTTCAGATGTTCAATTTGATAATACTACTGGCATGGCTCAAGTAGGATTAGAATTTAATGACGAAGGAAAACAATTATTCGCTGATATTACAAAAAGAAACGTAGGAAAACCAGTCGGAATATTTTTAGATGGCGAAGTCATTACAGCACCGAAAGTAAATGAAGAAATTACAGGTGGCCGCGCTGTCATAGAGGGTGGATTTGGTATTCAAGAAGCAAAACAATTATCTCAAAGATTAAATGCCGGAGCACTTCCAGTTCCAATAAATCTAGCAAGTCAACAAACGGTTGGGCCCATGCTTGGAAAAGATTCTCTGGATAAAAGCTTACAAGCGGGTGTATGGGGTATAATTTTAATAGCGTTATTTATGTTATTATATTATAGATTACCTGGACTTCTTTCTATTTTTGCACTTTTAATATATTCTGCAGTTGTAATAGCAATATTTGAAATATGGCCAGTTACACTAACACTTTCCGGAATTACTGGTTTTATATTTTCTATTGGTGTAGCGGTTGATGCTAATATTTTAATATTTGAAAGAACCAAAGAGGAACTTCGTAGAGGAAAAGATATCGTAGACGCAATAGAAGAAGGTTTTAAAAGAGCGTGGACATCGGTAAGGGATTCAAATTACTCATCAATAATTACTTGCGTTATATTGTATTATTTTGGATCAAGTATGATAAAAGGTTTTGCGGTGACTCTTACAATAGGTATTCTAATCTCAATGTTTTCAGCAATTACAGTTACAAGAACATTTTTAAGACTCGTTGCATCTTCAAAAATGAATAAGCATTTATGGCTATTTGGGGTAAAAAATAAAAAAATTAGTTCTGAAATTAAATAATTATCTAATAATTTATATATTAAAATTATATGTTGAATATTATAGGAAAAAGCAGAATTTGGATGACGATCTCTGCCATTTTATTCGGATTAAGTATTATATCAATAGCAGTATTTGGTCTTAATCTAGGAATAGATTTTACTGGTGGATCAATGCTTGAAATCAAATTTCAAAACATAGAAAGACCGCATATCGATCAAATACAAAGCCTTCTTCAAGAATTTAATTATTCAAACATCAATATTCAAGCAGCGGGAGAAAATTCTTATATTATAAGAACATTTACTATATCTGAAGAAGAACACCAACAAATACTTTCAAAAATTAAAGAAAGATTTCAAAACCAAGACAATAAAGATTCGGATATTATAGAACAAAGATTTGAATCAGTTGGTCCAGTTATAGGTCAGGAATTCAAAAACAAAACTATCTGGGCAATACTTTTAGCGCTTATTGCTATAATTTTATATATTGCTTTTACATTTAGACATGTTTCAAAACCAGTAGAGTCTTGGAAATATGGACTTGCAGCTATTATTGCTCTTATCCATGATATTACAATAATAACTGGTGTATTTGCTATTTTAGGGCATTTTATCAATGTTCAAATAGATGCATATTTTATTACGGCAATTCTTACAATATTGGGCTATTCTGTAAATGATACCATAGTTACTTTTGATAGAATAAGAGAAAATCTTCATAAAAAACAGAATCTTACTTTTACAGAACTTGTTAATTTTAGTATCAATGAAACACTCGCAAGGTCGATAAATACATCTCTTACCGTGTTTATGGTTCTTATAACAATATTTTTATTTGGTGGGGAAAGCATAAGGTTTTTCTCATTAACGCTTCTTATCGGAGTAGTTATTGGAACATATTCTTCGATCTTTGTTGCATCACCTCTAATGTTATTTTTCTATAAAAGAAAATACCTGTCAAAAAAATAAATTTATAATACAAACATAAACTCCCTCTAAATTTATGTTCAGAGGGATTTTTAAAATATCTCTTTAAACAACAAGGGTATAAAAATATGAAAAATTTAAACAAAACATTATTCAAAATTTATTTTGAATATATGAAACGATACAAAATTAGCTTAGCTCTTATTTTGATATTCATACCAATTTCATCTCTAGTCGATGTAGTGGTTCCAATATTTTACAAAGGATTTTTTGACGAACTCGCAGGCACTGGAGATATCAAAGTTTTATATGGATTTCTTCTAAAAATTCTTATAACATACGGAATTGGTTGGATGGGCTATAGATTTTCTACATTTGCAACTTCATATTTTCAAACAAAAGTGATGGCTGATTTATCAAATAAATGTTTTGAAAGCTTACACAGACATTCTATAAATTTTTTCAACAATAGCTTTGTAGGATCATTGGTAAAAAAAGCAAATAAATTTACTTATTCATTTGAAACTATCGCAGACCTAATAACTTGGGAATTCATTCCACTTATTACAACGCTTGTCTTATCAGAAATTGTTCTTTTTACAAAAAGTAAGCTCTTGGCTTTTGTGATACTTGTGTGGCTCATATTATTTACTGCTATTAATTACTTTTTTAGTATATACAAACTAAAACACGACATTAAAAGAACCGAAAAAGATTCAGAAGTAACCGCGACACTAGCTGACACAATTACTAATCAATTGAGTGTAAAATTATTCAATGGATTTAAAAGAGAAAATAAGAATTTTCAAACAAAGACCAATGAACTACATCTTCTTAGAATGTTTTCTTGGAATCTTGCAAATTACGCAGAAGCAATACAAGGAGCCCTTGTCATTTTACTTGAGGTTGGACTATTTTATATTAGTGTAAAATTATGGAAAAAGGGGATACTTACAATTGGTGACTTTGTTTTAATTCAATCTTATATTTTAAATGTCTTCATGAGAATTTGGAGGCTCGGTAGAATGATACGAAGATTTTATGAGGCTACATCTGATGCAAAAGAAATGGTTGAAATTTTTGAAACTCCTTATGAAATACAAGACTCCAAAGATGCGGTAGAGTTAAAAGTTTCAAACGGTCAAATTGAATTCAAAGATATATATTTTAATTACAATCAAACAAGAAAAATCATTGATAATTTTAACTTATCAATCAAAGCTGGAGAAAAAATTGGAATAATAGGACCATCAGGAAGTGGTAAATCTACTTTAGTAAATTTACTTCTTAGAAGCTATGACGTAGAACAAGGAAAAATATTAATAGATGATCAAAAAATCACAAAGGTAACAAAAGAATCTCTGTGGAAAAATATTACCTTTGTTCCTCAGGACACAGTTTTATTTCATAGAACATTGCTAGAAAATATAAAATATGGCAATCCAGAAGCGACTGATGATGAAGTTGTTCATGCTTCAAGCCTTGCTTATTGTCACAATTTCATAAAAGAGTTTCAAGATAAGTATGAAACTTTGGTTGGGGAGCGTGGAATAAAACTTTCTGGAGGAGAAAGACAAAGAATAGCAATTGCTCGTGCAATTATAAAAAATGCTCCTATTTTAGTCTTAGATGAAGCAACTTCAAGCCTCGATTCTGAATCAGAAGAGTATATCCAAAAGGCATTAGATTCATTAATGAAAAATAAAACAGTTATAGTTATAGCTCATAGATTGTCAACTATTATGAAAATGGATAGAATTGTTGTCTTGGAAAATGGAAAAATCATAGAAAGCGGAAATCATGAAGAATTACTACGAAATAATGGCCTTTATAAGAAGCTTTGGAGCAAACAAGTAGGCGGATTTATAGCTTAAAATAGACAAAAAGTTTAATTATGAACCATATTTATACATAATAACCTTAAATTGTGTTCTTTTGTTATTATTGTAATTATTAATTTAAAACATGAGTAGCTCAAAATGGCAAGTATTTGCATTTGACAAGTTTTTCCTTATATGATATACTCATCATATCATAAATTATACAATAAATTACAACAAAAATATGGAAAATAAAGACTCAATACTAGAAAAAGTAATAGCTGCAAACAAAGAAACGGCCAAGTTAAACTTTGATCCAAGACAAATATCTCAAGAACTTTTAAAAAGTCTAAACGATAGGGAAAGGGAAGTTGTTTCAAAGCGCTATAGCTTGTCTGGTGATAAAAAATCAACTCTTGAAGGTATTGGCGAAAAATATAATATTACAAGAGAAAGAGTAAGACAAATAGAAAATATTGCTGTCAAAAAAATCAAAGCTGTTGCTGAAAAACTGGAAGCTATCAATGAGCTTGATCATCTTATTACTGATTTTCTAGATAAATATCTTGGAATACTTGGTGAAAAAACTCTTATTAAAATGATTTTAGAAGAAAAAGAAACTGACGAAAACTACCATATTACAAAATTCTTGATTAACAAACTCTTAGATAACAAATATGTTACTCATAAAGAAACTGATGATTTTTTGCCAATACTTAGATCAAAAGAACAAGATTTTGAATCATATTTAGATGCAATTGCAAAAATATCACAAATTTTAGAAAAAAAGAATCAACCAATTCATAGATCTGAATTGTGGAAAAATTATGAAGATGAAAATGATATCAATTTCAAAAATGACAAAATCAATGAAGAAATTCTATTGAATTATCTTGAGCCAAGTAAAAAAATCATGGAAAATCCATTAGGAGAAATTGGCCTAGTTGATTGGAAAAGCATTACTCCAAAAAGAATGAGTGATAAAATTTACCTAGTAATGAAAAAGTTCAATAAACCAATGCATTTTAGAGAAATCACAGAAGAAATTAATAAAATGGGTTTTGATAAAAAAGTAGCTCATCCTGCAACAATACACAATGAACTTATACTAGATGATAAATATATATTAGTTGGTCGTGGAATGTATGCTCTTAAAAAATGGGGTTATGAATCCGGAAAAGTTTCAGAAGTAGTCGAAAAAATTCTAAGAGAAAGTGGCCCACTTACAAAACAAGAACTTCTTGAAAAAGTATTAACGAAAAAATTAGTCAAAAAAACAACAGTTAATCTTGCTATAACAAATAATCCAAAGATTAAAAAAAATAAAGATGGAAAATACGGCTTTGAAGAAAGCTAATAACTTCTTAAAACAAAAATAATATAGTATAATAAATAGTGTTATCAAAGACGCTATTTATTTTAATTTACATCATAAAAATAAAAAGTTCTCAACGCCATTTTTTAACTCTATTAACAAATCGTGCTTGAGATAATAAAACAAAATCAATGGAATTTTATATAGATCCTACAAAAGTAATATTTGAAATAATACAAAATCAAGACCCATTTTCCTTGTTGTGGTATTTTATGAAACATGGAGCATGGTCAATATTGTTAGTTGGATTAATTTGGGGAGCCTACATAACTTGGCTTGACTATAAGCAAAGGAATTTTTTGACAAATGAAGTTAAATATACATTATTCGCAGTAGACATACCAAAGCAAAGCGAACAAACGGTGCGCGCTGTTGAGGAAATTTTTAATCATCTTCACGGTGTTAAGTCTGGTCCGATAGCAAAAGAAGAATACGTTATGGGTATGAGTCAACTATGGCTTAGTTTTGAAATTGTAAGTATTGAAGGATATATTCAATTTCTTATTAGAACTCCATCTAAATTCAATGACATTGTAAAATCGGTTTTTTATGCTCATTATCCAGATGCAGAAATTACAGAAGTAGAGGACTATATGGATCTTATACCTCAAAATACAAATAATATCGAATCCAAATTCAAGGGCTTTGGAATGGATTTCTTTTTAGCAAAACCCAACTTTTTACCTATAAAAACATATCCTAGTTTTGAAAATTCATTAACTCAAACATATATAGATCCACTTGCTTCTTTTTTAGAAATTCTTGGAAAAGTTGGCCCAGGAGAATTTTTAGGAATGACGCTACTTATAAGACCAGTTGATGCTGATGATGTTATTGCTGCTGGTAAAAAAGAGGTTGCAAAAATAATGGGAAGGGCAATGCCATCAACAAAAACTTTAATGGATAATATTATCGGTGGTGTAGAAAAAGGAATAGATAGACTAAGTGAAGAAATTTATGAATTATGGGGAGATGTTGCTGAAAAAACAGAAAAAGATCAGCTCAAAGTTCTTACGCCAAATGAAAGAGAAAGATTAAAAGCAATTGACACAAAAATTGGAAAATACCTGTATCAATGTATTTTAAGGACTCTTTATATTGCCCCAAAAGAAAGATTTTCTATTGGTCGAGCTCTTTACGGTCTTCAAGGGGCTTTTAGACAATTCGCTGATTGGAACAGTTTCAAAAATTCTAAAACAAAAGCTGATTACTTTTTCAAACGTCAAAGAGAAGAAATTAATGTTCAAAGATTTATAAAAAGATTTACCAAGAGAAACACATTTGATACACCTTCTTTTATTTTAAATTCAGAAGAAATTGCTTCTATATATCATTTTCCAGATATTAATGTTAAAGCTCCACTTATTAAAAGAACTGAAACAAAAACTGTTCAACCACCTACTGGACTGCCGTTTGAAGAGTATGCAAAGTCCGAGCTTATAAATTATAACAAAGACGAGGAAAAAGAGAGCTCTATTGATAAAAAATTAGAAGAGGGAAATATTATAGATCTCAATTTAGAAAATAAGTATTTTGAATCAAAGTTTGCAAAAGATAAAACAGAAAAAGAAGATTATGAAAAAGAATTTATAAAAAATGAACTCGAAAAAAAAGAAAAAGAAATATTTAATAATAGAGAATCAACAAAACCAGAAATGATATCTAAAAATAATACCCCATTACCAGATTTTAGATCTTTTACCCCTAATAATTCTAATCCAAAAGATGGAGAAACAAAAACAAACAACAATGAAATAAGTCTAAATCCACCGACAAACTTACCTTTCGTTGATTAAAAAATAGTTTATAATGTTAGTGGAATATACAAAAAAAACAAAATGGAACAAATTACAACATTTGCAAAAACAGACTTTCGTGGACAATATAAAAAATTTGGAATAAAAACCGATGACAGGCGTCGTCATATTTATACTATTGGAAAAACGGGTATGGGAAAAACCACCATAATTGAAAATATGGTTATTCAAGACATTATAAATGGAAATGGAGTAGCACTTGTCGATCCACATGGAGATATAGTTGAAAAAATTTTAAATTTTATTCCGCCACATAGAGTAAATGATGTAATATACTTTAATCCAGCAGATTATGAATTTCCAATAGCATTTAATGTCTTAGAAAATGTTGATGTTACCAAGCGTCATCTAGTGGCTTCTGGACTCCTTGGCGTGTTTAAGAAAATTTGGGCTGACTCTTGGGGACCTAGACTTGAATATGTATTAAATAACGCTATTATGGCGCTTTTGGAATATCCTGGATCAACCATGCTTGGAATTATGAGATTATTAGTTGATAAAGCTTACAGAGAAAAAGTTGTTAACAAAATTACAGATCCAGTAGTAAAATCGTTTTGGGTTGATGAATATGCAAAATACCCACAAAGTTTTCAGACAGAAGCGATAGCCCCTATTCAAAACAAAGTTGGTAGATTTTTATCGACGCCACTTACTAGGAATATTGTTGGTCAAGTTAACTCTTCTATCGATATCCGGGAAATAATAGATACACAAAAAATATTTTTATTAAATCTTTCAAAAGGAAGAATCGGGGAAGATAACTCAGCGCTTCTTGGAGCCATGATTATTACAAAAATTCAACTTGCCGTTATGAGTAGGGTGGATATACCAGAAAACGAAAGAAAAGATTTTTATCTTTATGTTGATGAATTTCAAAACTTTGCAACAGAATCTTTTGCAAACATTTTGTCAGAAGCAAGAAAATATAGACTCAATTTATTTGTAGCTCATCAATACGTAGAACAATTAGAAGAAAAAGTAAGAGCTGCAATTTTTGGAAATGTTGGAACACTTATTTGTTTTAGAGTTGGTGCAGCAGACGCAGAATTTTTACAACAAGAATTTGAACCGTCTATTACAAATGTAGACCTTGTAAATCTTGCAAAATATAAAATTTATATCAAATTAATGATTGACGGGGTTGCGTCAGATCCATTTCAAGCAATCACCCTATCTCCATTGCCAATGCCTGAAAATGGTCCTGAAATGGCAGAGAAGGTAATAAAAGTATCTAGAGAAAGATATGCAACAAGAAGAGACATAATTGAATCAAAAATATTAAAATGGAGCGGTCTTGAAATTAATGATGAAAGCGAAGAGGCTAATGAAGAATTTTTATTTAAAAAAGTAGAAGAAAAAATTAATGACGAAAGAAATAAAAATCAAGAGAAAAAACAAAATATTATAAGTAAATCTAGTGCAGAATTATTTCCCACAAAATGCGATGGCTGTGGAAAGGAGGTTACAGTGCCATTTAAACCAGACGGAATAAGACCAGTATATTGCAATGATTGCTTTGCGAAAGTAAAAAAAGATAAAGAAGAAAATAAAAATAGATCTATTAGCCTAGAAGACGTATTTTCATCTAATCAAAAAATCGAAGAAAAAGTAGAAGAAAAAATAGATCAATTAAACGAAGATCAAAGCGCTATTATAATGAACTCTTCTAAGCAATAATCAACGATTAAACAATTATACTATTAAACTATTATACTGTTAAACTATTATTCAATTAACCAATTATATAATTAACCCCATGAATAAAAAAATACAACAATTAACAAAAGACATAAAAAGCATCAAAATTCAAGGCGCTACAAATGTCTGTAAAGCAACGCTAGATATTTTTGAATTGTTATGTGATAAATATAAAAAATATGATTTGAAAAAATTTAAAAAAATATTTTTTGAAGATGCTGAAAAAATTTCATTACTTAGGGCAACAGAGCCAATGGCCAGAAATGCACTCAAATTTATAACACATGAATTTAATAATAAAAAGTTAGACTCAACTGATGAGGCTATAAAAGATATCAAAAAATCCATAAAATTGTTTAGAGCTTTAATATTAAAAACAGAAAAAATAATAATTTCAAATGGCGCTAAATTAATAAATCATAACGACAGAATACTAACACACTGTCATTCTTCAATAGTTGAAAAAATATTAATCTCCCAAAAAAATAAAAAAATATCTGTTTATAACACAGAAACAAGACCATTGATGCAAGGGCGAATAACATCAAAAAAACTTATAGAAAATGGCATAAAAACAACAATGATAATTGACTCCGCTATTGATTTCTTTATTTCTTCTTATTCTGGGGATTTAAAGATGGACAAAGTAATGACAGGGTTTGATGCTATTTCAATTAATGGCTCAGCAATAAATAAAATTGGTTCTTATGGGGCATCTTTGTCCTGCAAAGTAAACAAGGTTCCATTTTATATTACAGGCTCACTTTTAAAACTTGATTCGCAAAATACAATAAATATTGAAATAAGACATAATAATGAAATATGGAAAAATCCAAATTCAAACAAAATAAATATGATAAATATTGCCTTTGATTATATTCCAAAAGAATATATTACTGGGATAATATGTGAGTTTGGCATAATCAAAACAAATCAAGTAAATAATTTAATCCAAAAAAACTATCCCTGGATTTTGGAAAAAGAAGTTAAATTAATTTCCTGATTTTCTAATCGAGTCGCATAACTTAACTAAGCAACTAACCTCCTAACCAACCAATCTCATGCAAAAAAAATCATTCTTAAATTTACATTACAAACCAAACAAAAACGATATTATCGCAACATATCGTATTGAATCAAAATTGGGATTAGAAAAAGCGGCTATTGAGATTGCTGCCGAGTCATCAATTGGAACTTGGACAAAAATAAGCACATTAAAACAAAAAACTTTTGATAAGCTTGCCCCTCAAATATTTTTTATAGATAAAAAAAAGAAAATCGTAAAGATTGCCTATCCCATTGAACTATTTGAACTTGGAAATATTCCACAACTTTTATCCGCACTAGCAGGAAATATTTTTTCTATGAAAATTATCGACAATCTTAGACTAGAAGATTTAAGTCTTTCTACAAAATATATTAATTCGTTTGAAGGTCCGTATTATGGAATAAATGGCGTAAGAAAATTACTAGATATCCAGCATAGACCCCTTATTGGTTCTATTATAAAACCAAAGGTTGGGCTTAGTGCTAAAGAACACGCACAACTTGCTTATGATATTTGGACAAACGGTATTGACGTAGTAAAAGATGATGAAAACTTGACTAGTATGCCTTTTAATAAGTTTAAAGACCGAGTAATTAAAGTAATGAGGCAAAAGAAAAAAGCAGAGCACATAACAGGGTGCAAAAAATTACACGTATTCAACATCACAGCCCCAATGGATATAATGCTAGAGAGGGCAAAATTTGTAAAAACTCATGGTGGAAAATGCGTAATGGTAGACCTTGTCTCTGTCGGTCTAGACAATGTTCAAGTTTTAAGAAAACAAAAATTAAACCTTATAATTCATGGTCATAGGGCTGGACATTCTATGTTTTCAAGAAATCCTAAGCATGGTATGAGTATGTTAGTTATTGCAAAGCTCGCTAGACTTGCGGGAATTGATCAGCTTCATACAGGAACAGTGGTGGGAAAAATGGATGGAAGTGCGCAAGAGGTTATTGAAATAAACCAAGCTATAAAAGAAGATGCAGGAATAAACAAGGTTTTAAGAGAAAATTGGGGCAAAATAAAACCAGTTTTTCCAATAGCATCTGGTGGATTATATCCAGAGCTAACTAAAAAGCTTGTTTCTATTTTAGGTAATGACCTGATAATAAACTATGGTGGAGGACTTCATGGTCACCCACATGGATCCAAATCGGGCGCAAGAGCATGTTATCAAGCGATGCAAATTGTAATAGAAAAAATAAAAAATCCAGATAAAAATTATTTCAAAGAGTATTATGAGGCATTAGAACATTGGAAAAATAAAAAGAAATAAATATCATATAAAATAAAAACCGCCAGACTATTAAACTAGGCGGTTTTAAAACTATTAATTCATTTGCTTAGGCCAAAAGTAAAATTACTAATATGCCCATTATCATTAAAACAAAAGATACAATAAGTCCATCTCTACTTTCGGTAATGTCTACATCATTGTTGTTCATTTTATCCTCCCTAATAAAATATTCTAAATATCATAATAAATCATTTCACAAACATTGTCAAAGTATCATTTATACATTAAAATAATACTATAATAATTAATTTTCAAACAACAGTTTCAAATCTATCATTTGAAATTTGACATTTGAAATTTGGAATTTTTAATACATGTCCTTTTTTTTAAAAGCAAAAAAATTAGATATCAAAACAGGAGTAGAACCAATAGCGCTTCTTCAAGAAGAAGAAGCCTACCATCTTGGAATTCAGCCTAGCGATAAAATAGAAATAATGTGGCGTGGAAAAAAAGCAGTTGTTTCTGTAAATTTATCAAAAAAAGAAATAGACAAGGGAAATGTGGGTCTATATAGTAATTTTTGGGATAAATTTCCAACTCTTCAAGATAAAGAAATAGTTGAAATCAATTTTTTAGATCGCGCACAATCAGTAAACGCCATAAAAAAGAAAATATTTGGTAAACCACTAACGCTTGAAGATTGTGACTCTATCATGAAGGATATTGCGGAAAATAGACTATCAAATACTCAGATAGCTTATTTTGTTGCCGCATCTTACATGAGGCATTTTAGTGATGAAGAGCTGTATTTTATGACCAAGGCAATGGCTGAAAATGGCGAAAAACTGGACATAGATGGCATTGTTGCAGATAAACACAGCTTTGGTGGGGTTGCTGGAAATGAAGCCGCAATGATAGTAGTCCCAATCCTTGCATCACTTGGAATAAAAATACCAAAAACATCATCACGCGCTATCACTTCTGTTTCTGGAACTGCAGACACTATGGAAGTGCTTGCCCCAGTAAATTTAAACATCAAAAAAATTAAAGAAATTGTTAAGAAAACAAATGGCTGTATTGTTTGGGGTGGGGGATTAAATATTGCTCCTGCTGATGATAGAATTATCACCACAAATTATCCAATGTCACTTGAAAGCTATGATAAAGCAGTTATTTCTATCATGGCAAAAAAAATTGCTGCATCTTCAACTCACATAGTAATAGACCTTCCAGTAGGAGAAACCACAAAAATTCCAAAAATGAAAGATGCGCTAGAGATAAAAAGAAAATTTGAATATTTAGCAAAAAAATTCAAGGTAAAAATAGATGTAGTTATTGTTCCAATATCAGACCCTATTGGAAAAGGAATGGGACCAGCACTTGAAGCTCGCGATGTGCTTCGTGTTCTTCAACAAAAAGAAAATAGGCCAGGAGATTTAGAAAGTGAAGGAATCAAAATGACTGGTCGTGTATTAGAACTTTGTAAAAAAGCAAAAAAAGGAGAGGGACAAGGACTCGCATGGAAACAGCTCCAAAGTGGTGAGGCTTGGAAAAAAATGCAAGAAATCATTAAAGCTCAAGGTGGAAAAGCAAATATTGATTCAGAAGACATTACAATAGGTGCTATAAAAAACTATATAAATGCTTCAAAAAATGGAAAAATAGTTCTTGTAAATCAAAAGGCAATAAACGATGTATGTCGTACTCTTGGAGCTCCAAATGAAAGACTCGCAGGAATTTATCTAAACAAAGAATTTGGAAACCGTGTCAAAAAAGGTGAGAGACTGTTTACTCTTTATGCACAAAATCAAGAAAGAATGTCTCTAGCGCTTAATGCTATAGCAAAAGGATTGGAAGTATTCACTATTAAATAAGCTCGAAATCATAAATTCGAAATTCTAAACAATATTTAAATTTTAAATTACAAACCCCATACAGTTTAAATAATTCGAATTTATATTATTCAAGTTTGTTTTGAATTTAGTATTTCGTATTTAGAATTTGAACCTTTATGTCTCTTAATAAAAAAATTACCGTTGCCGTTGGTCTTAGTGGCGGAGTAGACTCTTCTGTCGCTGCTTTTTTATTACAACAAAATGGATACAATGTAATTGGATATTATATGAAAAACTGGTCTACTGATATTGGAAAATTTCACTGTCCATGGAAAGAGGATCAAGAATACGCACTTCGAGTCGCTGATCATCTTAATATTCCACTCTATACTCTAAATTTTGAAAAAGAATACAAAGAAAAAGTTGTTGACTATTTATTTGAAAGTTATGAAAAAGGAATTACACCAAACCCAGATATACTATGCAACAAAGAAATTAAATTCAAAATATTTTTAGAACGCGCTCTAAATCTTGGTGCTGACTTTATTGCAACTGGTCATTACGCAATAGGTCAAATTGATAAAAATAATATTTGCCATTTAATTAAAGGAAAGGATGGTAATAAAGATCAATCATATTTTCTTCATGAGATGACCCAATATCAGCTTAGCAAAACATTATTTCCAGTTGGAGAGTATGCAAAACCAAAAATTAGAAGTATTGCAAAAAAAGCAAAACTACCAACAGCAGATAAGCCAGACTCACAAGGGATATGTTTTATTGGCGAAGTAAACATTGGCGAATTATTAAAAACAAAAATTTCTCCTAAAGTAGGAGACATAGTGACAACTGATGGTAAGAAAATAGGAACGCATGAAGGGGTTTATTATTATACGATAGGTCAGAGAAAAGGAATTGGAATTGGTGGAGGAACACCATACTTTGTGATTGAAAAAGATATCAAAAACAATAGACTTATTGTCGATAAAGGTTCTTGGTCACAAAGCTTGTTTAGAAACGACTGTGTTGTAAAAAACATCAACTGGATTGTGGGTGAACCAAAAATACCTTGCAAATTAGCAGTAAAACTTCGTTATCGTCAAGATGATCAAGAATGTGAAATCACAAAAATAGATAGAACTTCATATAAACTAGTATTTTCTAAGCCCCAGAGAGCCATTACACCAGGTCAATTCGCTGTATTTTATAAGAAAAGTGAGTGTTTGGGCGGAGGAGTGATAATTTAATTTTGAATGATGAATTTAGAATATTGAATAAGTGGCCTATGCCACTTTTTGACTTAAAATAGGTATTATTTCTAAATCAATCTCTAAGGTCGCCAACCTCGAAGGTTGGATTAATCCCTTTAAATTCTACCCTGAAGTGCATTGACCATTGAATACCTCATATGGTGTATGCCAGTTAAGACATTTTCTCTTCGTGTGGTTCATAATCCAGACTGTTTT
>JAEHGL010000048.1 GCA_019248485.1 Candidatus Komeilibacteria bacterium S5_K13
AAACGATGGAACGGTTGTTTATCCGGTTGGCAAACACCCGTATGGTCAGGACGTACTCGGAGCGCACGCCATCCATTCAGGAGCGAATGCCATTATCACGCTCATGGACGCGTGGGTGGTACAGCCAGAGAACACGCTCGGAGTTCCCTGGTATCCGTGGTTCCCGATTGATTGCGACCCGATACCATCTAATGTGTACGCGATGGTCAAGCAAGCGACGAAGGCAATCACCATGAGCAAGTTCGGGCGCGACCTGGCTACGAAAATGGGGCTTGACGTGTACTACGTCCCTCACGGCGTAGAGACCAAAGTATTCAAGCCAATAGACCGCGCAGAAGCAAGGGGCAGGCTTGGCATACCGGCAAACCGCTTCATGGTCGGCATGGTCGCAGCGAACAAGGGCATACCACCGCGTAAAAGTTTCTATGAGGTAATAAGCGCGTTTGCCGCCTTTCACAAGATGCACCCGGAAGCGTTTTTATACCTGCATACCGATGACGGCACAATGCCGGGGGATCACGTCAACCTGATAAAGTATTGCGATGTCATGGGGCTGAAGGCTGGCATTTTGGATTGCAGGCCATTACCGGAAGACATAGACGTGGTGTTCGTTGACCAATACCAGAATCAACTCGGCATACCTGATGCTTACATGGTTGACGTGTACAACGCAATGGACGTGATGGTGCTGGTATCGCTCGGTGAAGGTTTTGGCATCCCGCTCATAGAAGCGCAGGCGTGCGGCTGCCCGGTTATCGTAGGCGACTGGACGAGCATGGGCGAGTTGTGTTTCAGCGGGTGGAAGATAAGCAAACAGGAATCCGACCCCGTTTACCAACAATTCTTTGACGCGTTCCAGTACCGCGTGAGAGTTGACGCGGTAGTAGACAGGATGCTCAAGGCGTATGAGATGTGGGGTAACAACGAGTACCGCAGCCGGGCAAGGGATGGCGCTTTGGCTTACGACGCGGACAAGGTAACTGAGAAATACTGGAAGCCCGTGCTGGCTGACATTGAGGCGAATCTACCAGAGGCAACTTATGAGTGACATTATAAAAGCCATCGAGGAAATAACAGAGCGCGATATTGTGCTTTATTTCTGGATAGAGACCATTCAGGAAGGAAAGCCGAGATTTGTAAGAGGGCGCAAGCGCTCAATGGACGAGGGTATCACGTTATGCAATGGCGATGTAAAGAGATACCTGGACTATCTACGGAGCGAACAATGAGAAAACGGGTAGCGGTAATCCTTACCAATTACAACATGCCGGAACGGGCAGACGCTATGGGGGATTATCTTTCAAAGTATGCCAAATGGCCGCATGACTTTTATTGTGTAGATAACGCAAGCGACCTGGTGCCTCCCTCAAAGTACACCAACGTCATCCTATCCCACAACGTGCAGACAACCGGCGGGTGGTTGGCAGGTCTAAAGGCAGCTGATGAAAGCGGCAAGGATTACATGGCTTATGTGTTCACGATTACCAGTTGCGATTTCCCTGAATGGCAGAAGAAAGACCCGTGTAAGTGGTTTCGTTAGCCATAGTTTATAACTCCTGTGGGGGTATGTTGACCCCGCCTCCCTTGAAAATGTCCTGGTAAGTGCCAAAGAGACGGTCTCGCTTCTGCTGCTCTGTCTCCTGCGCGTTCCCTGACGGGTTCGTCGGGTTGATGGTCGGGGTTTGTTTTTGAGGGATAGCCTTTGAGAGTTCCTCGGCTTTTTTATCGATGTCCTCTTGTGTGTCACCGGGCAGTAGATCAGCAATGGCGGCTGGCAGGTGGTACTTCTCGGCTGCGGTACGCTGCATCTCACGGCGCGCCTGTGCCTTCGTCATACCTTCCAGTTCCGCTATCCGCTTTTGGGCGCGTTCCAATTCGGTCATCTCGGCCTCTTTGCGCTTTTCCTCTGCGGTCTTTAGTTCCTGATACTGTCTCTCAATAGGCTTTAGTGTCTTTACTTCGTCACGCAATTTGTTGATAAGAGCCTTTGCCCGCTCTGCGTCAAATGGTTCTTCTTGCGTGTTTGTCACCGGTTCGGTTACGCTCTGCGTAACTGCCTGCGTGATGGGGGCTACCGTCTCGGTAGCATTGCTGGTTTCTTCTGGCATTTAGTCATCTCCTAATAGGTTTTTGAGAGGTGTCTCGCCTCTCATCTGTCCGAATACATCATCTTGGTAAGTGTTAGAAAGTTGGTCAAAGTTGAATTTGCCCTCCTGCCACGCGTCGTATTTGCCATTTCCCATCATGGAGCGCTGCGTAGCCTCGCTCTGTTCGTTGAACCAGTCCTCGCCCGTCTTGTCTATCGGGTTCGGCTCACCTTTCACCCACGGCAGCATCACACACCGCCCGTTGTGGTGGTCATCACATATCTCGCCTACATCGAATACTTGCCCGTGCATTGCTACACATGACATGCAAGTAAGCCCGTCAAGTTCAGTGCACCACACCACGCCCTGTAAAACGTCACCGTTGGCGGCTTGTATATCTCGGTTCGCCTGCCGGTAAGAGTAGAGTTGAGCGGTTCGCATCATCCGCATTGAGTCTGTCAGGCCTACGCCGTAAGCGTCCGTTATCCACTTGCCTATGGTCATGGGGTTCTGCCCCTGCGCGACCCGTTCTAATATTCCCTCTGCGATCTGTTCGCCGTGATAATTCGATAATCCGTTGATGCGCTTGAATAACTCACCGGCAGGGTCAAGGTATTGTGAAAGGTATGAGAGCGTTGTGTCACCGGTTTGTACCGCGTCCTTTGGCACGTCCTTTGATTCCACACCGAGCGCAAACGCCAACGCTCCGATCATCAGCACCGTACCAGCATTCAGCCCGCGTTTACCGCTCTCGGTCACCTCTGTGGTTACCTCTGTGCGTAGATAAGCACTGTAATCATCCAATTCACTGGTAATCACGTTGACAAGGTTCTTATAAGCCGCCGTGCGTTGTAACCGCGCCGTTGTGAGTTGCCCCGCTGTGGTGAGTGAGTTAAGTTGCTCTGTGAGCGCTTGAACCTGCGGGTCAACGCGTGAATAACCTGCTGCGTAAGCCCGCGCAATCCGCTCTATTGCTTCAGCGTCAGCCTTGTCAGCCATGCGCTTTAGCGACTCCCACACCTCAAGAATTGGTTTAGGCATTACCTACCCGCTAAAAAGTTGCGGATCATGTCGCCGCCTAATGTGTTACTGGCAGCCTTCTCACTCGCCAGCCGTTCCTGCTCCGTTTTCCAATCAATGCCGCGTTCTTTGGCAAGCGACTCGTTAGAGCGAATACCGAGCGCCTTTTCTTTTTCGAGCGTGGTTACCTGCTCCACATCATCTACCGGAAGCGCTTCACCGAATTGCACCTTGCCGGGGTCAGCATCCGCGCCGGAGAAGCCGGATAGTTGCAACAGCCGGTTATTGACGTTAAGCAGAAGATCTCCGTATAGCAGTTGCTTCGTTGCGTTCTTCGCCAGTTCGTTCTTGAACAGCACGCGCAATCCAAAGTTCGTAAGCGCTCCTACTTTATCCTTGACGGTCTCGCTATCCACGCATCCGGCAATGTCGAAGATGTCACGGCGTAGGTCGTTGGCAAATTGTCTGGACGAGTCAAGGTCGCCGGATGGTTGCAGGATGCCGAGTTTTGCGTTAGGGTCAGATATTTCAAGCGCCCTAT
>JAEHGL010000049.1 GCA_019248485.1 Candidatus Komeilibacteria bacterium S5_K13
CTTGATGACACAGATTTTTTCTGTCACACCCTTTTTTGCATTGTGCGTATTTTGGTTTGCCGAAAAGATAAGGTATTTCTTCTTCTTTTTATATCTCTGATAAAACTCATCAGGATTGGATCAAGAATTTCATATTTATTAAATAATCTAATTATTAATTATAAAACTATGAGAGAGAAAATTTATGTTTTGTCTCATGGGCAACAGTGGAAAGTGCAGTGTGAACATTGTGGTTCTGAAATAACCAATACTCAATCAGATGCTATAAAAATAGCAAAGAAACATGTTGCAAATTTTCCAGCTGGCACATTATCTCAAATTCTTGTACAGGGAGATGGCGGTAAATTTAGAGCAGAGTGGACCTACGGACAAGACCCCTATCCTCCTAGAGGATAATTATGTGGAACTAGGATTATCTTTTAATTTATTAGTAAGTGTTATTAACATTATATTATTAATATTATTTAACGTTAATTTCATGATAAAAAACGTAATCTCGACTATTAGTGGGGCTGCCCACGTGGAAGATTGGAATTATCTTCCCCTAATACCGCGATTCTGATAAATTATTAGACAACACTACCCACGTTGGGCAGTTGGGGGGTTCGATTCCCCCCTTCCACAACAAATACTAAAATTAATAATGATATGAATAATTTTCAATATAAAGCAGATTATAAATTTTTCTTAAATAAATTAGCGAAAGGTAATATTCTTTTATTTAAAAAGAAATATTTAAAAATATTTGACTTTAGAGATCCTTCTCTAAAAAGAAAAGAGTTTAATAAAATTAGAAATAAAGTTTTTAAAGAGTTAATTTTAAAACATGGTAAAAAATGTCAATTAAATATTCATCCAGATTGTGATAAAGTCAAAATATATGATGTTGATCATTATATTCCACTCTCAACAAATAAATTAAATAAAGAATTAAGAAAAATTGTCGCAGAAAAGGGTAAAAAAGTCCCAAGCCAAAGTTTTGGTTCTAATGATATTTCTAATTTAAGAATAGCTTGTAAAAAATGTAATAGTTTTAAGAAACATAAAGTTATTATATAACATATTCATCTAATATAATCTTTCCATCTTTTATTATTAATCTATTTTTTAGATTACTCATTAACTCTCTTTTTTCAATTATAGATCCTTTTTGCAAAATATATTTGGCGTAGATTTTCATATCTACTTCTTTTTGTTTTTCATCTCCACCAGTTTCCATTCCAAGAACTTTTGATTTGAAGTGGTGATATCTTTGAACTTCTTTCTCTACTGATTGTTTCATTCCAAGATTTTCTAAATCAATATCATCAATTAACTTTAGTATTTTATTCATAAATCTATCTTCTCTTATACTTATAGCTTTACAATTTCTGTCCTTACCTTTAGTACAAAAATAATATACATATCTATGAATGTTCCCATTTTTCTGTTTTTTAATTCTTTCAACAGCTGTCATTCCAGATCCACATAATCCACAAGTCATTAATTTTGTAAAAGCAAATTCTTTACCACGCAAACTAATTACACGAGCATCTGACAATTTCTTTTGCACTTTATCAAACAAATATTTTGATACAATGGGTTCGTGTTTTCCTTTATACCAGTTACCACTGCCTTTAGGATATTCAAATGTTCCATAATAAAAACTATTATGTAATATAGTATAAATTGTACTTAATGGTAAATCATGTCCACCTCTAGTTTTAAAAAGAAGTTCGTATTTAAGCCAATTAAATATTTTTCTACCAGAAGAGCCCTCATCAACTATCATCTTGAACATTTCTTTTATTATAGGAGCAATTCTTTTATCTAATACAACCTGGCATCTTCTATCCATTCTGTTTTGATTTAAATATCCAATTGGTGCTGGTCCCGGCCATAATCCCATTTCTACTCTTGTTCTAAGTCCACGCTTAACATTAAGTCCTTTGTTATCATTTTCTAATTTGGCTTGTGAGCATAGAATCATGAGTAAAAATTTCTCATTTGGATTATCTGTGAATTTTTGACTAAATGTTCTTATCTCTTTTAATTTTCTATAATCCATTAGATCAACTAGAGACCCTAGATCTCCAGCATTTCTACTTAATCTATCAGCTGCCCAAGTTAAAATACCATTAAATTTATTTTCTTTAATATGATTTATCATTTCATTGAATACTGGACGTTGTCCGGTTTCTTTTGCACTGTGCGATTCGCGCATTGTCTCAACTATATTTAATTTTTCTCTTTTAGCAAGTTCTAACATTTCTTTTATTTGACTATCTATAGAAAGAGCTTGTCTTTCTTCTGATTCCATAGACTTTCTTGCATAAAGACAATACTTAACAGTTGAATTATCTACATAATTAACTCGTTTTTGTTGTTCCATACATTTTTTGTTAATGATTATATTAAAGCTTTAACGCAAAACGATGAAAAAGTACAGATCTCCAATATAGTCAAGCTGTTGGTAACTAGACTTCATTAATGTGTGTTTTTGAGCTATAATGAAATTGCATAACCACAATTAAAGTATCCATATATGGAAGTATTTTGTTTTATCTCGTTTGCGGACAAGGCTCGGGCATTCCGACCAATCGCAAGCGGGAATTCCTTACGGATACCTTAATGTGGTTATGCAGGTCGGGTGTCCGTTTTTGTTTTATCGGATATTCCACCAATTTATTATTAATTAATAAAAAAATGGACAATCAAGAAAAAACAAAGAAGAAGTTTTATAAAAAATGGTGGTTTTGGGTTATCGTAGTTATCCTATTTATTGCCATTGCAAATTCTGGTGATAAAAAAACAAACACCACAACGACTCAACAGAATGAACAAAAAGAACAAGTAAATCAAGGGGAACAAGCCAAACAAGAAGTCGAAGACACAACTAAGAATGTACCTGTTGAATATAAGTCTGCTCTTAACAAAGCTACTTCATATTCTAAAACAATGTATATGTCTAAACAGGCTATATATGATCAATTAACTTCATCCTACGGAGAGAAGTTTTCAGCAGAAGCTGCACAATATGCAATAGATAATGTAAAAGCTGATTGGAATGCAAATGCTTTAGCGAAAGCAAAAAATTATCAAAGTACCATGAATATGTCTTCAGCTGCTGTTCATGATCAACTCATTTCTATAAATGGCGAGAAGTTCACACAATCAGAAGCAGATTATGCTATTCAACATCTTAATGATTAATATAAATTAAAAAGCCGATCCAAAAATTAATATACTATACAAATTTTAAAAGAGCATTACCTTACCAATGCTCTTTTAATTTTAATCACTAACACTATCTATTTTTTCTATTTTGTCGTTACTCATTCTAATTTGTGAAGACATTTTTGCACTTTCTAAAAGTTTATTTATCATTTTAATTTCTTCGTCTATTGCTTCGTCTCGTTCTTTTTTTAATTTTTCAATTTCGTCTTTAAATTTATTTATTCTGTAATTAGTGCCAGCATTTATTTTTTTATAATACGGATCATATCTAGTTAATATAATTTTAGCTGCTTTTAAAGAATCACTATCACTTCCATCATTCATAATATGAACTATCTTTGATGATTTGAGTTACAATTCCTTCATAAATTTCACCTA
>JAEHGL010000050.1 GCA_019248485.1 Candidatus Komeilibacteria bacterium S5_K13
ATTCTAATAAAAATATTAATATTAACCAAATAATTCCTTTATGAGTCAAAATTAAAATGATTTTTAAAATCGAAGAAATAAAAATACTAATTATCGTGACTTGAACATTTTTTTTAGCATGAACCAAGGATTGAAAAAAAATCTGAATAATACTGCTCCCAGACCAAAGAAAACTTGATGAATATAAGACAATTAAACTACGAATAAATATTGAAGACTCAAACAAAAATAAAAATACTACTATTAAAATAAATGCTGCTGCTCCTCCCATAGTTAATAGTACAAAAGACGTTCCCAATAACTCATCTTTTTTTTCTGGATATTTTGCTAATTCTCTAAACAAAATAGTCGCTATTCCTAAATTTGCAACAGAACTAAACATTCCAACAAAAGCAAATATATAATTTAAGGTTCCATAGTTTTCAGGGCCAAGATATCTTGCTAACCAAGCACCTATAAAAAAAGAAACTGCTAGCGAAAATATATGTCCAAAAAACATCCATCCAGTATTTCTAAAATACTTTTGAAACCCTGCGTGATTCCAAATTTCTAATATTTTTTGTTTTATTGTAAAAAAAGAAATCGGCATAAAGTTACCAATTTTTTGTTTTATTAATAGTAGTTGTTTTTACTTTTTGATATAAGTCAGTTGCTTTTTTGTCTATTTCTGGAGAAAGCATTTTTAGAAGCTCGTGACCCATAATTCGATATTGTTTGCCAATTTTATTTGCACGAAGCAATCCACTTTTAAGCATGCGTTTAATAGTGCTTTTGCTTACCTTAAGCAAGACTTCTGCTTCAATTGGTGTATAAACTTCATTTGGCTCAATCTTCATATACGAATGTTGCGATGCAAATATACAAATGCATACTAATTATACTAATTTAATGATACGAATATACTAATAATACTCTATGCGAATATTAGTATTATTCGCACGAATTCGTATATTTGCATCATGTTTATAGTATATCATTAGGTGTCATTGGGTGTCAAACTATTTTAATTAATATTAGCCAAATACCAATCATAAGCCATTTTAATTCCATCTTCTAAGCCTATTTTATAATTCCATCCTAGATTATTTATTTTTGATACATCTAATAATTTCTGAGTTGTTCCATCTGGCTTGCTAACATCCCAAGCTATTTCACCATCAAAACCTACAATTTTTTTGATAATTACTGCCAATTCTTTTATAGTAAGATCAATCCCCGTACCAAGATTTACGAATATATCTCCATTTTCATTTTGTTCTTTTGTTGGATTGAAATTATTCATCAAAAATATACAAGCATCCGCCATATCATCAACATACAAAAACTCTCTTTTTACCATTCCCGTTCCCCAAACAATAGTCTCTTTCTTATTACCGATCTTTGCTTCATGAAATTTGCGAATCAATGCTGGCATCACATGAGAATTTGCAAGATCAAAATTATCATGAGGCCCATAAAGATTTGTAGGCATCACAGCAATAAAATTTGTTCCATATTGTCTATTGTAGCTTTGACACATTTTTATTCCAGCAATTTTTGCAATAGCATAAGGCTCATTTGTTTTTTCAAGCTCACCAGTGAGTAAATATTCCTCTTTTATGGGCTGAAGACAAGATTTTGGATAAATACAAGAAGAGCCAAGAAATAATAGTTTCTTGACCCCGTTTAAGTATGAGTTATGCATTATATTATTTTGAATTTGAAGATTTTGATAAATAAATTCAGCTGGATAAGTATTGTTTGCAAGTATTCCACCAACCTTTGCAGCTGCTAAGAAAACATATTCTGGTTTTTCATCATTAAAAAACTCTTCTACTTTTTGTTGATTTGTAAGATCTAATTCTTGAGAGGTCTTATAAATTAAATTTGTATATCCATCTTTTTCTAGTCTTCTTAGAAGCGCAGATCCTACTAGTCCACGATGTCCTGCAATATATATTTTGGAGTTTTTATCCATATTTAATTTGATTTTTATCCCACCATGTCCCGCTTCGCAGAAGCGATAGCGAGGCGAGTGGGATGGATTATTTAGATAAATTTCTTAACTCATTATCCATCATAACTCTAATTAATTCTTTAAATGTGATTTTTGGTTCCCAGCCAAGAATATATCTTGCCTTTGAATAATCTCCACAAAGCAAGTCTACTTCTGCTGGACGAAAATACTTTGGATCTATCTCAACAATAACTTTGCCACTATTTTTATCAATTCCTATTTCATTAAGTCCTGCTCCTGACCATTCAATATCAAAGCCAATATACCTTCCTGCAAGTTCTACAAATTCTCTTACTGTATGAGTTTCACCCGTTGCTATTACATAATCATCTGGTTTTTCTTGCTGAAGCATAAGCCACATTGCCTCAACATAATCTTTTGCATGACCCCAATCTCTCTTTGCTTCTAGATTGCCTAAATATATTTTATCCTGTTTACCTAATTTGATTTGTGTAAGTCCATGTGTAATTTTTTTTGTAACAAATGTACCACCACGTCTTGCTGACTCATGATTAAACAAAATTCCATTACAAATAAACATATTATAAGACTCTCTATAATTTACACACACATGATGAGAAAACACCTTTGCACAACCATAAGGACTTCTTGGATAAAATGGCGTTGTTTCTTTTTGGGGTGTTTCATAAACCCTACCAAACATTTCAGAAGATCCCGCTTGATAAAATTTTGTATTAATATTCAAATCTCTTATAGCATCAAGCAATCTCAAAGTTCCAAGCCCCACAACATTTGCAGTAAAAACGGGCATATCAAAACTAACTCGAACGTGACTTTGAGCTCCTAAATTATATATTTCATCAGGTTGAATCTTTTGTAAAATTCTATTTATATTACTACCATCAGTCAAGTCACCATACTCAAGAAACAATCTTCTTCCACTTTCATGCGGATCTTGATAAATATGCTCAATTCTTTCAGTATTAAAAGAACTAGATCTTCTCATTATACCATGAACTTCATATCCTTTTTCCAATAAAAACTCTGTAAGATATGATCCATCTTGACCAGTAATTCCTGTGATTAATGCCTTTTTCATATTCTATTCATAAATTATAATAATATTGCATCATATAACAAAAAAATCAAAAAAACAAGAGCGCTAACTAATGTCTATAATAACATTAGACATTTCAATAATCAAATGATCATTGAATATTGATTATTGGAACTTATCTGATTATTGTTATTTGATTATTGATTATTATTTAGTTATCATTGTATTATATTAAAATTTAAACTACATATGAATACAAATACCTGGCTTCGCCAAAGCGGAGCTTCAGCTACGCCAAGGCGAGTTAAACTTTGTCAAATTATTACCCAAACTCACTTTGGTGGAGCACAAAAATATATATGCGACATTGTAAATAATCTAGATGAAAATTTTGATATTACAATTGCATATGGTGAAGGCTTCAAAAAAGAGTTAGAAGAACATATAACAAATACAGGCGTCAAATTAATAAAGCTTAAATATCTCAAAAGAAATATTAATATTTTTTATGACAAGCTAGCACTCTTGGAGCTATTTTTC
>JAEHGL010000051.1 GCA_019248485.1 Candidatus Komeilibacteria bacterium S5_K13
TACATACCTGTATTGGTTAGCTAATATTAGTAAAGTTTTACTAGCATATACCATTACAGGTATTTTTGTTAGTCTATTTGCACTTCAGATTAGAATTCACCGTCAGCTGTTGACTTTAATTATAAAGTATGCTACAATTTTCAAATAAGCAAGACATAAGTTTTTATTCCTACACAAGAGATTTTAAATAAGGAGTGTTAGGTAAGAAGGCCAAAGATCGACTTGCGATTTTAAAAATAATTTGTGTTAGGAAACAAAACAATGGCAACAAAATTATATGTAGGCGGACTATCATATAGCACAACTGAAGACGAACTAAGAGAATATTTTTCTGGAGCAGGAAACGTATCTTCAGCAGCTATAATCATTGACAAAATGACTGGACGTTCAAAAGGTTTCGGATTCGTTGAAATGTCAACAGAAGAAGAAATGAGTTCAGCTATTTCAATGTTCAATGGTAAAGAGTTCGGCGGAAGAACACTTACAGTAAACGAAGCTAAACCACAAGAAGATAGACCAAGAACTGGTGGATTCGGCGGTGGAAATAGAGGCGGTTACGACGGTGGAAGAAGATTTGATAGAAGATAATTACTTTTCTCAATATAAAACAGTCCCTTACGAGGGGCTGTTTTAGTTTTGACAATATAAAGTTAACGTGTTATAGTTTTATGTAAAAATAAAATATTGTAGGAGGATAAGATGATCTATCTTGTTATGGGATATGGATGCCATCTAACCAAAAAAATAACACAATATTTAGATTGTGTTTTGGAAAATTTAAATAATGGCGATGTAGTAATTACTAGCGGTGGATTTACACAACAGAAATCTGCACCAGGATTAAGTGAGGCACTAGTAATGGAAAAATATCTTAAAGAGAAGTGTTCTAAAGACATAACTTTTTTAAAAGAAGAGGGTTCTATTACTACATATCAAAATCTTCAGAATAGTAAGTGTATTATTTTAACAATTAAACCAAAAGCCGAGATTGTTATTGTGTGCGATTTCTCTAGGTCAATAAAGATTTGGATAATGTCGCTATTTATTTTTGGAGTGCCGATGCCAAGGATTATCACCCAAGACCTAAGCGAGAACTGTTACGAGAAGGTAAAACAAGTTTTCGTTGCCACTCCACTAGATTTGTTGGCAGAAATATTCCCAATTTTAAGGAAGATAAAAGAGGAGAGAAAAAGAAGATTAATGAAAATTAGCTAAATGCCCAATAATTAATTGGGCTTTTATTTTTTAATAATTATGATATTTATAAAAAAAATAAAACCTAGAGTATTTTTAGGTTTTTATAATTTGCAGTAGATAGAGGTGAGCCTCTAAATTTTCTCAATATAAAACAGTCTCTTACGAGGAGCTGTTTTAGTTTAAAAGAAAAAGGTCATGGAGTATTTCCATGACCCGAGAATAAATGAAGGAGTTCCGCCCTCGATTATACAGATGTATTCTTCTGACTAAGCAGTACCTGATATAATCTAACCCATTGTTAAGGTTAATTTATCTCTAAAAACGGAGGCGAATGCAGAGTCGAACTGCCACAATCTTATTTTGACTTCTCAAGTTATAAGTTGTTCTCCCTTGCTTGCGCTAAGAATCCGCCATATTAATTAAGATCCCACGCTTTCAGGGTTTTTTAAATGTATACTGCATATATGATCAGCTTCAATGCAGTCAATAATCCCGGAATGTTCTAAGTAAACAGCATTGTCGATTATGCAAATTTTGTCTGCACGTGCAAAAAAGAGTTTTCTATCTAAACGATAGTATTCTTCATTATTAGTAGAGATTGGCACGTCTATATACATACAACATGGTTTTGCAACTAAGTTGAGAGTATCTTTTTTTACTTCGTTGCCTAGAAGATTTAATATACTAGATACTTGCATTTTTCCTCCAAAGTAGTTATTTAATAAGATATTATATCAATGTTATTATTTTGTCAATGAAAAAGACTCAGAGGATTTCTGAGCCTAAAATTGGTGGGTAAGAGAGGACTTGAACCTCTAACTATTTGATGGAAAGGCATCAAACATCTGCCAATTGAGATACTTACCCTAGTTTCAAAAAGGACATTGAAAATATGTTATATCAGATATAGATTTTTGTCAATTGGTCATTTCAATGGAGTAAAAAAAGTCAGGACCTTCATCCCAACTTTCTAATTATTCTAACCCTTCTAACCACCCAACCTCATTCCACTATTATCTCAATATGATTTGATAGTTTTGGGGCCTTTGTTACCCAAAATGGCCAGAAATTAACACGCACCTTTTCAATTCCAGGTATTACTCTAAAATAGTCTATTATTTCTTCTTGACTGAGGCCTTTGAATTTTGCGGGATCAAAGTTTTCAGAACTTGTATTTTGTTTTACATCTGCTGTTAATTCAGCTTCTATTGTTGCACTTTTTTCTTCTTCAGAATAAGTTCCCAGAGTATATTTAAATGAATCATTATTAAATGCGTTCAATTCTTGATCAGAACCAATTTGTTTGTTGAGTATATTTTGTCCAAGAGCAAGGAGTTCGTCTTTGTTAAAAACGAGGCTTACTACCTTTGCCTTTAGCGTGAAGCTAAAACTTTCGGTATCTTCGCCCACTTTTTTATTTGTTTCAGAAGAAATATACTGAATTAGCATATCTTCTATTTTTATATCTTCACCAGTTGTAAGTAATTCTTTGAGTTTTATAAATCCATCATTTTTTAATTCATCCTGAAGAGTTGTTTTTGCATCATCTAAATCTTTTTGAGTTAACACAAATTCCATTTGAGATGCCTTTTTCATATTTTCTTTTGTTTCTCCATATATAAATTTTTGAGATTCTTGATTAAGTCCTGGTATTGTAAATTTTTGTGGGACTAGTGCATATTCTTCCCCATCACCATCGGCTAAGACATTTACATCCACAAAACCATTTGCAGGAACAACAATATTTTTTTGTATTCTAAAAATTTGATTACTACTAGATAAAAGACGAGTTGTTTTTACAAGTTGTTGATCCCCAGTTTTTCTAGTGTTTTTTATTGTCATTATTCCACCATATCGTCCAGCACTGATTTCTTTGCTAATTACTTTGAATTCCTTTGTTTTTTCCATTGTTATTTCAAGAATACGACCATCTAGGATATTGCTTTCAAGGAAATTATTATCAGTCATATTTTCTTTTACTTGTGCCGTGAAATTAATTTTTGCTGGTTGACCCTTTGTTGTAAGAAATATTTCTGCCTTTGAAAGTGCAAAATAGAGGATACAGAGCACAATTACAACTATTGTGATAATAAAAAACATAACTATTCTTTTATAAGCTATGTTTATAGAATGAATTGGAGTTGGTGTAAATGGTTCTTGGTTCATCATATTTTTAAAATAAAGTATTATAGTATAATTGTATAATATTTTTGAGTAAGAAGCTAGATTTTAGGTATTAATTATTTGAAGAATTTTATCTTTTAGGTCCTTTGAACTTTTAACATAAAAGTTTGTTTTGATTTTTTGCTCTATCTCGTCTTTTTTAATTATAAAAT
>JAEHGL010000052.1 GCA_019248485.1 Candidatus Komeilibacteria bacterium S5_K13
AATAATGAAAATGCTAAATAAAATGTCTTGTGAAATAAAAAAATCAATTAATAATAAATAAACACCCCCCCCTAATCCACTAATCCACTAACTTTTCTAACCTAACTAATCCACTAACCACCTAACCACATGTCTGGACACTCAAAATGGGCAACAACAAAGCATAAAAAAGCACTTATAGACTCAAAAAGGTCTTCTCTTTTTACAAAACTTACAAAAAATATTCAAATAGCAGCTCGAGATGGCGCTGATACTGAAATGAACTTTAAGCTTCGTATGGCCGTTGATAAGGCTAGAAGCTACTCTGTCCCAAAAGAAAACATTGAAAGAGCCATAACACGTGGATCAGGCACTGGAGAAGGTACTGCACTTGAAGAAATGATATATGAAGGATATGGACCAAATGGCGTTGCTATCATAATAGAAGTTGTAACTGACAACAAAAATAGGGCTGCATCTGACATAAGACACATTTTATCAAAACACGGCGGAGCACTTGGCGCATCAAATTCTGTGCTTTGGCAATTTGATAGAGTTGGCGTAATTTATCTAAAAAACACAGGTGTAACAGACGAGCAAGAACTTGCCATAATAGACGCTGGTGCAAATGATATAGAAGTATCTGATGACAGCGTAAGAGTAATTACAAACATGGTTGATCTTCAAAAGGTTCAAGAAGCTATAAAAAATATTGTAGAAATTGATAATGCAGAACTAGAATATATTGCAAAAAACAAAGTAAAATTAGAAGACACCGAAAGTCTAGATAAATTATTCGATGCACTTGATGAAAATGAAGATGCTGGTAATTATTACTCTAACATAGAGTAAATAACAATACTCAAATAACAAATTTCAGATAAGTACCAATAATCAAATTTCAAATCACAGATAAATTCCAATTCTCAATTTTCAAATTTTCGGTTATTGGATACTGATTATTATCTGGAATTTGGAACTTGGTTATTTCCGCCAAAGGCGGATCAGCCTCTGGCTGAGATTATTCTAAAAAGATGTTTCAAACCAAAAATACTTCTCCAAAAATTATTCTCGGAATAGACCCTGGCCTTGCAACCCTAGGCTATGCTTTTATAACACACGAAAAAGAGCCTCGCCTTATAAGCTGTGGTTGCATTGAAACAAAGGCAGGAGATGAGTTCAATAAAAGACTTAATACAATACACAAAGAACTCACATATCTGATAAAAAAATACAAACCATCCTTTGCAAGCGTAGAAAAACTATATTTTTGTAAAAACGTAAAAACAGCAATGGACGTAGGGCATGCTCGGGGCGTAATAATTCTTACATTATCAGAAGCTATGCTTCCTATTTATGAATACACACCACTGCAGATAAAACTAGCCATTACTTCTTATGGAAAAGCAGATAAACGACAAATTGCAGAAATGGTCAAAATCGCCCTAAAGCTAAAAGCTATTCCAAAAAAAGATGATACCTCAGATGCTCTTGCAATAGCTCTTACTTGTGGATATCAAATTAGATAAATTGTTTATAAAATTTATTTTCTATAATTCCTATCATTTTTCCAGTTACTGGGATTATCTTGTATATATTTTCTAGATTTCCATAAATCAAATTCTATACGTATTATGTGATCATAAAATCCTAGTTGCCAATGAAAATGTATTGCACGATTTACTAGATTTATTTTTTTAGATGATTGCATTTTAAATCTACCGACAATTTTTGATAATAACATTTTACGCCTTTCTATTATATGATTAGTATTTAGCGATTCGCGTAGAGACGATTCATGAATCGTCTCTACGGGTGCGATGCGAATCGCTAAATTGGGTTGCAAACCCATCTCTACGTGTTTGTTAGAATTGAAATTTTTTATTCTAATAATTCCATGGAAATGATTCGGCATTACAATGAACGAATCTAAATTACAATTTTTATAATGGTTTGGTAAATCACGCCAATAATGTTTTACAATATATCCATATTTATTTAATACCACCTTCTCATTTACAACCTCATCAAACATATTTATCCTATCTTTAGTACATATTGTGACAAAATAAAAACCAGGATTAGAATAATCCCAGCGCTCTAGTCTTGTCGATTTAACTCTATATTTATTTTTAAATAAGGCCTTATTTTTCATGTAATCGCTTTTCAGGTGATTATATAAATATTCTATAATTACGTTATATAAAAATCAATAGCAAACAAAAAAGCGCCGAATTATTATCCGACGCTTGTTAACCTTTTAACCTGCGATTGTTTGTTCACACGTTTTACGGCATTTCGATACTTTGTGGCCATTGTTCATCATTGCATTTAATAACAACATAAACCACAATATCATCGATTAATTCCTGCAGAGACTGCATGTTTATACCCCAGATATCTTCACAAGCATAATAAAAAGTAATTGTTGGGGTTTTAACAGAGTCATCTAGGAGTACTCTTACGCGAGTTACCTCTATTTTCGACATTGCATAAGTATCATCCTCTAATTCCCATGCAAATGTCATTGTTTGTTTCGTGTTTTCTGTGTAATTGCCGTTAGCAACAGAACTTCCGGAAAAAAGAAAATAGCCGTGATCTGTCTTGAATTCGCCATTAGCTGTTTGTTCAACGTCTTTTTTGCCTACTCTCCGAAGCTCGTGTTCCCCACCCAATAACGCCTTCAAATACCCGTCCAAGAACTCCCTTCTTTCAGTAATTATTTATTTATTTTACTTATTTTTGAGATACAACAACATTTCAAAGCTAAATTCATTTTTGTTTTCACTTCTTTTGTGGTTTAATCCAATATTTTTCTACTTGTCATATACGTTTATGGGGGATCAGATAGCATTTTTGTTTTTACTTATTTCTATATTTTTGTATCAAATATCATATAATAAACAAAGCTATAAATATATTTTTTTAGCTAGCATTGTTTCTCTGCTGGGTATTTTTACAAGACAGTTTATAGTATTTTTGCCAGCGATAGCATTTTTATGCTTCTTTTTTTCACGTAAATTTGACAAGAAAAAGGTATTGTTGGCATTTTTGCCAAGTCTGGTTTTACTAATGGGTATCTATTATATAGTCAATTATTTTGGATTCGCGCCTCAAGAAGTTTCAGCACGTTTTGTACCACTTAAATTAATTCCAAGAACAATTGTTTTTAATGCTATAAATTATATATTGCTATTATCATTGTTTTTTATTCCTGTTACATTAGGCATAATAAATTTAGAAAATATAAAAAGAATAATATCTCGGAAAAACTTAGTATTGATAATTATTTTAATATCAGGATTTGTTTTAACAGTATTTTATAAGAAGTTTCAATTTCCAAAAATGGGGAATATTATTAACTTATATGGATTAGGACCAAGCAAGAGCATAATGCAAGGAGATATAGTTTCTAACCCAGGAAGTTTAGATTTAT
>JAEHGL010000053.1 GCA_019248485.1 Candidatus Komeilibacteria bacterium S5_K13
CAAGTTCTTGAAACATAATATGATTTGAAAGTTCAGTTGTTAGTTTGTTATTACATAATGCATATAGATCTTGTTTTGCTTCATGATATTTTTTAAGTTTGTTTTTAAAATCTTCTGCCGATTCTTCAGTTAGATAATCTGGCGCTTTGTGTTGACTAAGTTCAATATTTAGGTATTGCATAGATTGTTTAACAGCTTCTACTTCTGGCGCTTTGTCAAGTAAGCAAGATTTCAGAAATTCTTCAAAGTCTAAATGTGATTGCATAAATGCATTATAAACAATTGGATGTCTTGGTTCAAAACCATGTCCATCAACAAATTGACCATCAAGTAGGATTGTTTTCATTATTTCAGTTATATTAATTTGCATTGTTTTCCTTTATTTCTTTTAAATATTGTTCATATGTCATATAGTTATCCCAGGTTTCTCGTCTTCTTGGTTCCCAGTTGTTTTCATCTGTCCATGAAGTTTGACCGTTGAAATATGTCATGCATTTTCCGTTTTCGTCAAATTTGTAGAAGTATCTAAAAATATATAGTCCATCAGCGTGTGTATTGTGCCATACGACAACTTTGTCATCTGTTTTCATTGTTGTTCCTTATTTGATTCATATATAGTTCTAAGTCATAAGCTATCTCTTCTAGTATAGCCGTTGAGTCTTCGTCTACATACTTGCATTCTTCTATGGCTCTTTCAGATGCATAAGTGAAGTCTGCATAGAACAAAATAAGACCTTCATTTGATTTAGATTCTGACATATCTAGTAAGATCTTACCAGATGTTTCTATCCATAAATTACAGTCATAAACCTCTGTTTGAAGTGAAAGTATCTGTGCGCTTTGGTATTTTGGTGTTGATGCAAATAAAGCGCCAGATAGTAGTATTATTGATAATAAGTGTTTCATTTTAATCCTTTAGAATTCGAATCCGCCTGAAGTATCTTTCGACATAGATTCATAAGTTGTTTTAACATAGTGTTTCCTTAGTTCACAAGTGAAGAATATTGAGCAATTAATACATGAATTGTTTATTCTTTGACTACAAGCTTTTAGCTTATCTAGCGCCAGATTATGTGCTATTTCATATTTGTCTTGTTGATTATCCATTCTGGATTTCCTCCGTACAGAAGATAGTGTTCTAATAAGAATTCATACTTTGTAATAAATTTATATTCATATCTATATAATATAAAATCATTTACTTCGCATATTAGATCATATTTGCTTTTTGGACCATTAAAATAATAATTTCCATCGTCCATATAGTCACAACTTTCATGATCTGAAAAATCATATTTTAGATCTTCTGCTATTTTAACAATAGAAACAATATCACCTACTGCATTAATATATTTTTTCCCTACTTCAATTCTCATTTGTATTTCCTTAATAATTCTTTTTGTATTTTGAATACTTTTCTAATTATCCATTCTTTTTCTTTAGATTCTATACCTTTATACTTCTTTAGCGCCAGATAGGGTGTTTTGTATCTGTCTAGAAGATTATTGTATATGGCTTCACATGAACGGATTGAATATGGTGAAATATCTTGTTCTTTTAGAAAGTCTTCCCAGTAGTATAGAACTGTTCCACATGGTCCTACAGTAGCTCCGTTATCACGATGATCTACATAGTAATCAAACGATGATTCTGTGAATGCTAAGGCTAAAAATAGATACACATCCTCTGGTGCTTTACTCTGCAATCCGATGTATATCCTTTACAATAGAATCAACATGCTTGTATTCAGATAACTTATTTTTAAGCCTAAGATTTTCTTTGATGAGATAGTCTATTGAGAAGTTTGTAATCTCTTGAGATTTTTCAAGCTCTTTGCTTACTGATATAGCTACTTGCATTGCTTCTAGCTTCTGCTGTTCTTGTTTGGCTGTTTTATATGTTGAGTTAAAATACATTCCTGATGTTATTATTAGAGTGTATATTAAACCAACTGGTAATAAATCTTTCATATTAAATCCTTTTTAGTTGATGAATTCAAACTTGTTTGAATCAAGATTTTCAAATTCAAATCCATCAATTTTTAGTCCTAGTTTGTTTTTTACAACAACTGAGTAAACATTAGCTTGTATTCTTGAAATAAGAATCTCTCTTCCGTTTAACATAAATATTCTAACAGCTATATAATTAGAATAATCTTTTATTCTTGCATCAGTTAATATTTGTTTAGATTGAGCTCTTAAATCATTAAGGTTTGATTCTTTTTGATAAAGTGTTTTATACATTTATTTAAACCAAGATGGTTTTGAGTTTAGGAATGGTTCACAATATTTCCAACTTCCTGTATTATCTTTAAATGAGCATCCGTCTAGAGAATGAAATTCTGCTAATCTTGCGTTATTTGTTACCTTATTATTTGTAAACCAACAAAGTTCACCTGCTTGCGGTTCCCACTTAATCATTTCATTAAGTCTTAATACTATTCCTGAATTATCAAAATAATATCTTTCACAATTAATATTATTAATTCTCAAAGCTTTGTTATTATTTGAATTAATATATCTAACAAAATCGTCTACTTTAAACTTTGGTTTTTCTTCTTTTTTGTATTTTTTAATTAATTCTATATTCATAAGTTATCCTCTTGCGTTGATTAAATCATCTAATTCTTCAGCTGTTAAAAAATCTGCATTACCAGATTCAATATCACTGATTCGTTTTTGAATTTCATCCTCTCTGGCGCTTAGAAGAGTTAGTGTTTTTCTCATACCAAGTTTATTTCCATCTCTCCAGATTCTAGATTGTTTAGAATTTAAATAGTTAGATACTATATATTTTTTATCATTCATATAAATTCTTACTTTTAGTCTTTTGTTCATAAATTTATTCCTTGTATATTTTACTCATCATCAAATAGTTCTAATGGTTCTCTATTATAAATAGAATCAACATCTGCAATATCTAATAATAGTGTTACCTCTTCATTTTCATCAAAATAATCACATGGCTCATCTTCTCTATAAGAAAACAACATTTCATTATTATCTCTATCAATATTAAATTGACATTTTCTTCTATATTCAGCATAATGAATTTTAGAAACTGTTTTCTTAACATAATCAAAAATTAAATCACCTGCCCTAACATTATATGCTTTTACTGTAAACAGTTGCTTATTTTTAACATCTTTTCTTTCTAACTGAATAAGTGTTTTAATTTTTTCAAGAACTTCACTTTCAAATTCTTTTGGTAGTAATTTTAATCTAT
>JAEHGL010000054.1 GCA_019248485.1 Candidatus Komeilibacteria bacterium S5_K13
TTTCTAGCATAATAATGAATAATATTTTTTCTTTTAATAACAGTACGGGGGCAAGATTTTTTTATTATCAAAATTATCAATTATGTTGCGAGCTGACATTATTGAAACACTCGCCTCATTACTAATACCCCCGAAAAATAATGCTACTTTTTTCAACCCATTAGATATGCTATTTTTCTCTTTCTTACTTATCATAAGAGCTTATTATATCCCATATAGATAAAACCTCTAAATGGATTTTATCTAACGGGTTTCATTTTATTTTAATAAATTTAGAATTAATAGTTTCTTTGTGTTGCTCATCTATGGTTTTTGGAGAATTTTCATCTATACAACTAGTTTCTTTACATATTTCTGATCTATTATCATAATCCTCACACAACCCACTATTTTTGTTATATTTAACACAATCAAATGTTTTTAACTTTTGAACCTCCCAAGTTTCTTCTGGGGCTATTATTTCTTTTCTATCAATCCAAATTTTTTCTCCCTCTCCATTAACTGGAATTCTTTCATCTGGAAAACTTTTTGGTACTTTTACTGGGTCACAGCACCATGAACATTTCTTTTCTAAACATGGACCAAATTTTTCCGACATTGATTTATAATTATTTTTGAAATTTACCAATTTGAAATTCATTTGAAATTTGAAATTTGTAATTGGAAATTATCCTTAGGGTCTAAATCTATTTATCGTTCTTGGAAATGGAATTGTCTCTCTAATATGATGAACTCCACTAATCCACCTCACAACTCTCTCAAGTCCTACGCCAAAACCAGAATGAGGAACACTTCCATATTTTCGTATATTTAAATACCACTGATAATCCTCTACTCTATAATTTCTTTTCTTAAGTTCTTCTAATAACGTCTCATAATTATCCTCACGTTGACTTCCACCAATTATCTCTCTTGCTTCCTCTGGTGCTATCAAGTCAGCATTAATTGCGCGTTCTATTCCATTTTTGTCTGTGTACTTTGGCATATAAAAAGCCTTTACTGCAAATGGGTAGTCCTCGATAAAAACAGGGGTATTGTAAGTATTTCCAATCTCTATCTCTTCTTCTGTTGTCATATCATCATTATAGTCAACCTTAAATCCCTTATTTTCTAGCATTTTTTTTGCATCATAATGCTTTATTCTAATAAACGGTTTTTCTAATAAGTTTTCTAGAATCGTAGTATCTCTCTCTAATATTTCTAATTCTTGCTTACAATTTGAGAGTGCGTCTTTGATAATTCTTTTTATAAGCGCTTCTTGGATGTCTTCATTTTTTTGTTGGTCACAGAAAGCCATTTCAGCATCCATCATCCAAAACTCTGACAAATGATTTCTTGTTTTACTTTTCTCAGCACGAAAAACAGGACCAAAATCATAAGCTCTACCAAAACTTGATATTCCTGCCTCAAGATAAAGCTGACCTGACTGAGTAAGATACATCATTGTATCTTCATAATATTTGAGCCCAAAAAGCTCTGTTGTATCCTCACAGCTTGTTGGCTGAAGAATGGGAGTATCAAAACGTATAAAATCATTTTCACTAAAATAATTTGTAATTGATCTAAAAACAGAATCTCTAATTCTAAGAATTGCCCAAGGAGTTTTAGATCTTAAATACAGGTCTCGATTATCAAAAAGAAAATCTGGACCATGTTCTTTGTTTGCAATAGGATAATCTTCTGCGATTTGTAAAATCTTCAAATCCTTAACTTGAATTTCATACTCTTCTTTTTTTGGATGCTTTGAAACCACACCCAACAATTCAACAGAAGACTCTTGTGTCAGTGTATTACAATTATTCCATGTCTCATCACTTACTTCATTTTTTGATAAAATTGCCTGAATAAAACCGCTTCCATCTCGAAGTAACAAGAAAAAAATTGAGCCCGATGATCTCATGTTAAAAATCCATCCGCTCAAAGTCACTTCTTTCCCTAAGAAATCTTTTAGATGTGAGACAAGTACTTTTTCCATAGTATTTTCGCCCCGCTATATGGCGAGGTTATTTGCTTATTAAATTTAAACTATCCACGATAAATTTTGTGGATTTTTTCATATAACTTTTTAACTTTTAATACACTTTAATTATAGTATTTATAGGGGATTTTATCAATTGACAGGGATAAATATATATGTTAAAAAGTAAGTAATAGAATATACAAATTAGGAGGATAAAATGCACAACATACAAAACATTGTTTTTAATTGCTGGTATTTATTACTAGTATCGATCCAATTATTTATTTTCGTTTATAACATAGTTCTTTATGAAATACTTGTAAACAACAAAAATTGCTCCAAAATATTTATCTTTTGGGGGAAAGTAGCAGTAAAAATAAAAACTATTTATCCTTTTTTATTTCTCGGCCTTACAGTTATGACAATGACTCTCGCCATAACAAAATTTGTACCAGAAATGATAAGAAGTTTTAACCTAGCAATAATACTAATTTTCGTTTGCTATATTCTTAGAATCGCTGGAGAAGTAGTTATATCGAAAATTAGAAACAATTGGTTATGCACAACTAATCATAATATACGCCAAGAACCATTTATCAAAATACTGAGAATCAATGAGGAG
>JAEHGL010000055.1 GCA_019248485.1 Candidatus Komeilibacteria bacterium S5_K13
CAAGAAAATATGATTATTAGGCATCTTTTATAAACACTACAAATTGTGATATAATTAAAAAGTGAACACAAGATGTAGTGTTTTTTTATAACTCTTCAATGACAACCCATTAGATAAAATTTATCATTTTAGATAATAGTTTTATTAAATGAATGGGGCTTTAAGTGCGAGGTAATAAAAATTTAAATATCTAACGGGTTAACAAAAAAAATGACAAAAACAAAAATAGAGCCTAAAAAGAAGGTCGTATCACTAGTGAGACAGGTCAAAAAAAGGTCTGGGAAAATTGCCTCATTTAATAGAGAAAACATTTATAGAGCAATTTTCAAGGCTGCAAAATCAGTTGGTGGACGAGATAGCAAAAGAGCCAACGAAATTACAGATGCTATAGTAGAGGAATTGAATAGAAGATTCGGGACAGATATTATTCCTGATGTAGAACAAATTCAAGATATGGTTGAAAAGGTACTCATTGAAAGAGGGCACGCAAAAACAGCAAAATCGTATATATTATATAGAGACCTGCACAATAGAATAAGAGATATAAAGTCTATTATTGACGCAGAAGAGCTTATTTCAAATTATATTGGAGAGTTAGATTGGCAGGTTCGAGAAAATGCAAATATGGCTTTTTCACTTCAAGGATTAAATAGTTACATTGCCTCCACTGTTCAGAAAAATTATTGGTTAAACAAGATTTATTCAAAGCAAGCAAGGGACGCTGAAAAATCAGGGGAACTTCATATTCATGATTTGGATTTACTCGCAGTATATTGTTGTGGCTGGGATTTGAAAGATTTGCTTATGGTTGGCTTTAAAGGTGTCGCGGGTAAAATTGCATGCAAACCAGCAAAGCATCTTAGAACAGCTCTTGGTCAGGCTGTTAATTTTTTCTATACACTTCAAGGAGAAGCAAATGGAGCTCAGGCTTTTGCAGATTTTGATACACTACTCGCTCCATTTATAAGATACGATAAGCTTGACTACAAACAAGTAAAGCAAGCTATTCAAGAATTTATGTTTAATATGGGCGTTCCAACAAGAGTTGGATTTCAAAATCCATTTACAAATATCACTCTTGATCTCACAGTTCCAAAAATAATGAAAGATGAGCCAGTAATAATAGGTGGAGAACTTCAAAAAGAAACTTATGGAGAATTCCAAAAAGAAATGGACATGTTTAATGAGGCTTTTGCAGAGGTGATGATGGAGGGTGATGCAAACGGACGCGTATTTTCATTCCCAATACCTACTTACAATGTGACCAAAGATTTTGACTGGGATAATCCAAAATACAAAAAGATTTGGGAGATGACTGCAAAATATGGAATTCCTTATTTTGCAAATTTTGTAAACTCAGATATGAGTCCTGACGATGCAAGAAGTATGTGTTGCCGTCTAAGACTTGATAATAGAGTTCTTAGAAAAAGAGGTGGAGGACTTTTTGGATCAAATCCGCTTACAGGCAGTATTGGGGTGGTTACAATAAACATGCCTAGAATTGGATACCTTTCCAAAACAAAGAAAGAATATTTTGATAAGCTCGGAGAGCTCATGGATATTGCAAAGGACACCCTTGAGACAAAGAGAAAAATATTAGAACAGCTTACTGAACGTGGACTTTATCCATATTCCAAATTTTATCTCCGTGATATTTACAAGAGATTTAATGCTTATTGGAAGAATCATTTTAATACAATAGGACTTCTTGGGATGAATGAGTCGTGTCTGAACTTTATGAAAAAAGATATAGGAAGTGAAGAGGGAAAGAAATTTGCTCTTGAGGTAATGAACTTTATGAGAGATAGACTTCAAAAATATCAAGAAGAAACAGACGATATGTTTAATTTAGAAGCAACTCCAGGAGAGGGAACAAGCCACAGATTTGCACTATTAGATAAAAAACAATTTCCAGATATTATTATTGCAAATGAAGAATCTTACAAAAATGGTGCACCAGCGTTTTATACAAATTCAACTCATTTACCAGTAAATTATACTGATGATTTATTTTCAATATTAGATAAACAAGATGACTTGCAGGCACTATACACTGGTGGAACAGTAATTCATTTGTTTATAGGTGAGAGAATAGAGGATCCAGAGGTTTGTAAAAAACTTGTAAAAAAAGTTGCGAAAAATTACAAGCTACCATATTTTTCAATCACACCAACTTTTTCCGTATGTCCAAAGCATGGATATATCGCAGGAGAGCATTATTTCTGCCCTCAATGTGATGCAGAAATTGGATATCAGGCGGCACAAAGCAGTGATCACAAGACTTTTTACTAATGATTTAAAAAGAGTTATAATATAAGTAATAATTAACATTAGCTAAGAAGCTGCGAAGCTATCTGGCTAAGAAGCTAATATTATTGTAAAAAACATAATGTCCGAAAAAGACCGATTAGAAAATAAAAAATACATGGGAAGTATAAATGCAAAAAGCAAAAACCTCAGACAAGTAAAATTTCTTCCATATCAAAATATTCTTTCTTTGTTTTGGAAAGGTATCCAATTCTAGGCATGTTTATTGTAACCACCCCAATACTGCCTGTAAGCGGATTTGATCCAAAAAGT
>JAEHGL010000056.1 GCA_019248485.1 Candidatus Komeilibacteria bacterium S5_K13
TAATGTTGGGGAGTGCAAACTCCTTAGAAAAAAATCTTCTGGGGAGTTTTTTGTTTTGACAAAACTCATACAGTTAATCAAATATCTTCATAAATAACTATTGCCACAATAACCCAAGGACTAATTTAATGAAAAACAACCCCGAGTGAAACTGAGCGAACATAGTGAGTCGAAGTGAAGTCGAAAGGTAAAAACTCTTTAACCTCGTAATATATATTTTTCTAAATTGGCTTATACAAGCCAAAATATAGCATAATGTTCCACGTGGAACATTTAATACTGATTCCTATTTAAAATACAAGTTGTGAGAAGTGGACACTTGTATATAAATTACTTCTGTTTATTTAGCTTATATAAGCTAAAAAACCATAAAATGTTCCACGTGGAACATTTTATGCAAATAAAAAAGGTTGTGCATATACGTTAACACAACCCCTATTTTCTTTTATAAACATGAAATAGCTTTTTAAAATAGTCTATTGATTTACCATTTAACCAACCCGTAACTATTTGAGCGAAAAAGACTATTTTAATTGCTTTTACGGCTTGACATACTTCTGCTCCAGATACATATATGAATATTACATATAATGAAGTGCCGATGATTACCGCGCACAGCGTATCAACAATCAAAAGCTTTACTACTTGTTCTTCAGTACATTTTAATGATGATATAAACAAGTCTCTAATAATACCATATACTGGTGCTGTAATTAATCTAGACGCAAGAGATAATAATCTTAGAATTATTACTGGCCATATTGATATTTCAAGATATATATATTCAACATATACTGCAGCACCTAATGATAACAGACCAATTGATAGCCCAGAAATAATATATGCTGAACAGACTTTAAATACACGAAATATCCATTCTAATGCATCATTAAAATAGATATGCATCAACATTTTTAACCCTTTCATTATTCCTCCAGTATATTCTTATTATTTTAATCACATTAGCATATAAATATCTATAATTCAATAGAAAATAATGGCTTAAAATAAACAAAAATCAATATAATGTTCCACGTGGAACATTTCTATGTTACAAAATACTTAAAATAAATTCATCGTCTAGTTATGGCCATACGGGTACTAAATATTTTATATATAAAAAACGTCAGATTATGCATCTAACGTTTAATAATTTATAGTGCTTCTATATAGGGGAAATGTCGTCTTTAGAAAACAACAAGTGATCTGTTATTAACCAATTACCAACATCATGAATTATTATGTTCTTATGTAACAATATAACAACTTTCAAAACAATTGCGTTTGTTGGGTAAAATTTTAGAAAATTTGGTTCTTTACTAAGCGCATTTTGTACAAAAGGGTAAAAATCTTCTCTTTTATTGTGCATAGAATAAAGACGATAACTCTCATCAAATCTTAAACCCATTTCCCAGTTAGCCACAAAAATAGTCTTTTCTTGTATTTCTGAAAATTTACATATATCTCCAATTGAACTACGATGATAATCAAAATATATAATACCAGGCAATCTATCTGGAGCCTCTCCAGCGCATATACCCTGAATACAAGACAAACACTCATCTTCTTCAAATAATATAATACTTGACATACCGTCCTCCTAATTTATGTATCTTTTATATTAACAAAGACACTTTATATAGTCAATAAAATTATGGCTTTATTACAATATTGCTTCATACAAGCCAAAAAATAGCATAATGTTCCACGTGGAACATTTTTATTCATGCCTCAAAAATAAAAGGCGCCTCTTTTTAAAGAACGCCTTTATAGTTCAACGCCAACATGGGCCATAATGATTTTCATACTCTATGCGCTCAGAATATAAAAATATCTCTATTTTCACATCCTTCATAACATCTTTGACATGCTCTACTAATTCCTTGGATAATTTTAAAGCCCAATCCATATTATTTCTCCCAAATACACGAAAATGAACATTTTCTAAAGACTCTACATTAAAACAGCCCACAAATCTTCTGAGACATTGCTTCTTATTCAATCCCAGAAAACGTGTTTTCGGTGATGTCGAATCTTTTATCAATACACCAATAGAATCACCGATGTGTCCATTAGTCAGCGCTTCTATATAATATCCATCTTCATTTGCAATATCATATCCTTTTCCTCTCAAGAAGTCTGCTATTGCTACAACAACTGGTATATTAATACCGTCTTTGTTTTTAAAACAATTCATGTTTCCTCCTTTATTTAGTTTGGAACTATACAATATATATCAATAGAATATACATGTCAAGAGATCGTGCCAATTATTGAAAAGTATATTTAAATTTATTTTAAAAAATTAAACTTTATAAAAAATTGTTTCTTTTGCTTTTTACAGTCTTGGAAATCTTTGCAATTGTGCGAGAACTTATTTTTATACTCTCCTGTATCTTAATATATGAAATGTTTTGACTTAGCAAATCTGCAACATAAGATCTATTTGCAAATTCGTTTAACTCATTTTGTGAAAAAAAATTATTAAAAAAATTTTCTAAATTTCTTTTATTTTTTAAACTCAATATTTTTT
>JAEHGL010000057.1 GCA_019248485.1 Candidatus Komeilibacteria bacterium S5_K13
ATCAATGCTTTTTGGTCTTTTATCAATGAATGTTCTATCTTCTAGTTTTTTTGATTTTGGTCTTCTATATCTTCTTTTTACTCGTGTTGATAAATAGTATTTTGAAAAGTAATTCTTTGTCTTTTAATTCCATGCTTTTGTCTCTTAGCACTCCTAATGATTGAGTGCTAAATTCAGTATAGCAAAATGAGAAAAGGTGTCAAGAGAGTTAGTAGGGTTAGTGAGGTTAGAAAGTTAGTAGGGTTAGAAAATTAGTAAACTAGAAAATTGAGAAAGAAAAAATAGTTGCCGTTTAAAACAACTCTTTTTCTAAACTCTTCAGCTAAGGGCTGATCTCCTCCATAGGCGGACAGGCGCCTCCCCGGCCATGCTCCGCATAGCGGGGCTAGTGAACGGAAAATACTAAATACCAAACACTATTCAGTCACTTCCTTCAATAATTCCATTGGTTTTCCGCAACAAATAAGCTCTCCTCCACCAGCTTTTGTTACAGTTACTTCATTTCCACAAATTTCACAATAATACTTTTCTCCTTCTTTTTGTACGTTCATATGGTTAGCTTGCCCCGCCATGGCGGGGTGAATTAGATGGTTAGTGGGATTAGAATAAACTAATCCTATTATGAATTTTAACATATATAGGGTAAAAGAAAAAACCGGATACTTTTTTATACCCGATTATTTTTCAATGATTAGACGCCTTACGGAAAATATAAACATCTAATAAAGACCCGTCTGGATTCGAAAATTTTACATCATCCAAACTGCTCAAATATTTATCTTGGGCCCACAATGAGCTTGAACCATTAAAATGATGTAGGCTATACACCAATCCGTTCAATCTTGATAATGGTCCGCTGATAAGATCCAAAAGGGTTGCCTTGAAATCTTTTTCTAAAGCTTTTCCCATAACTCCGTCTGCCCGAATACCATCTTTGGTATAAAATATACCGACCAAACCATTTTTATCAAAAGATGCTCTTAAATCTCTTTTGGGATCAAGAACCATGATTCTGCCAGAGGTTTCTTGATTACATCTAGACCAACCACGCTTGCTAATAAATTCAGAGGATGGGCTATTGACTAATTGACCATTTATATGTTGCTCAATGATCCTTCTTTCTTCCACTTCAGTTATCACATGAGATGCATCAAAGAAGAATACCTTATATCCATTAACGCAAGTAACAATACAAACAAAAACCGGTTCTTGTTTTTCTATTTTGGTTGTAATGTATTCTATCTTTTTAATAGTCTCGTGTTCATTTGTAGTCTCAACTGGCATACTATCAAGCCCACATCCTAACAGTCCACCAGCTATTGCACCCAATGGACCAAACAGTAAACCACCCAAACCAGCTCCAATTCCTGCTCCAAGAGCGCCAGAACCACTAGTTGTATTTGTTTCAAAATGTCTCTCTACAATAACTGGCTCACTAAATTCACTGCTACGATGAAAATATGGTTTGAATAAATTGGCTGATGGTATTGCTCTAGAAAACTCTGAATTTTTCACAATAAAATATCTTTCGAAGATGATGTCATTAATAGTAATTTTGGATTGATTCATATCAGTTCCAAATTTATTCACCAAGTTCTTTCTATATCTTCTGATATCATCAAAGTCTCTTTTATCAATACAATTATCTTGATTAACATCATCTACTATAGAAATAAAACCATCCGTATTAACATCTAATATGCCATAAATATAATGAGCCGTCATATTAAATGGAACCTTTCCACAATACTTTACAAGATCAATTAGCTCAGGACTAATTTTAATGTTAAATTTGGAATTCGGAAAAATAAACGCAATGTCATCATTAACCAAAAATAATCCCCTAGAAAAACTCTCAAACTCTGTCGGCTTTATGCCTAAGTTAACCAATAAATCATTAAATCCAAATACACCATCCTTATCAATATCAATACTAACAATATTTTTTATCCTTTGTTGCTTGATATGATTTGATGCTTTTTCTAGATCTGTTTCATAGCCTTGAAATTCAGAATAACTAGTCTTCAGATTATTAATACGAGAAATAGTTCTTCTAATTTCTTCTTTTGTAGAAATAATAAATTGACCATTATATGGTCCCCTATTTTGAGAAATTGAACCAAGATAATTCAGATCTACTCTTTTACCATTTTTGATACTGGCCTCTGTGATTGAATTAATAATCATCTTTTTGGACAGCTTATGTTCTTTATGATAAAAATCTAATGACTGACTCGGCAGACAAAAAGTCCCCTCAAAATTTTGATTTTTATCAAGATTTGAATTAAGAACCGCAATCCCAAATTTTTGATGATTCCGAGTAGATGATAAACTAATAAGGCCATAAAGGGTGCCAAAAATGATGATTACCACAACTACTATAGTAATAAAACATCCCATTCCTTCACTCATTTTAAGTACCTCCTGTATTCCTACATTCGCATTTGAATCCGAACACTTGTAGAATAAAAAGATGAAAAAAACAATAAAAAGTTCTCACACCTTTCTAAAAGTGAGCGTTTAGAAATAG
>JAEHGL010000006.1 GCA_019248485.1 Candidatus Komeilibacteria bacterium S5_K13
ATTTTTCAATAGTCATATCAGTATTTTTTTGGAATCTTCCAATTATCAGAGCTTTTACTTTGTCAAAATTTGGCTGATGAATCAGTGATTGTAAATTTCTATCAAATTCTACTCCCATATTATTTCCAGCCATATCATCGTCTTCTACAAAAATAATAGAGCCTGAAATATCTGGCATAAATTCAGTGCCTTGTAATAAATTAAACGTACACAAATTAGCACCATAAATTATACCCTCGGCAACACCTTCATTTAAAATGATAAAACCGTCATTATTTTCTATTGTTCTATTTTCTTGATCCCTATACCAAGCATCGTCACTCCATGTTTTTGATGGCTCTACTAAAAATTCAGAATCTTCCATAAGACATTTTTTGAAATATTCTAAATTATATTCAAACTCTTTTTTCATTCCAAATGTAGAAAAATGCGGACCTGAATAAGTGACCAATCCTGTCTTTGTGGTGATTGCATTTGCAAGTGCTGTAATATCTGAGTAACCACACAAAATTTTTGGATTGTTTTTTATAAGATCATAATCTAAATATTTCAAAAGTTGATTGGAATTAAATCCACCTATAACACTAAGAATTGCTTTTACATTTTTATCTATAAATGCGTCATGAATATCGCTTACTCTAGATTCTATTTTTGAAGATAAAAAAATATCAGACTCTTTGCAATTTTTTGAGAAAGTTACCTCAAAACCCAAGCTCTCAAGTTTTTCTTTTGCAAGCCTAATATTTTCTTCGCTAAGTAGCGACAAACTTCTAGATGGCGCAATAATTCTTATTTCATCTCCTATTTTTAATTTTGGTGGGATTATGTTCATGACTTTATTCTATAAAAATTTATATTAATCTACGGTTTATTGTGTTGGCGGAGAGGACAGGATTTGAACCTGCGATACCTTTCGGTATACCCGCTTTCCAAGCGAGCGCACTAAGCCACTATGCGACCTCTCCAATAACTTTATGTATATTTATATTATCATAGAAAACCACATAATTACCACCCCCTATTTAGATATTCTATGCTTATAATATCCGATATTATAAATTTGACACAATACTTATTCTGTGATAATTTAATATGAAATACCAAAATCTGGGAGGAATTATGACTGACTATATTTCATTTTCTATTTGTAATATTTGTAATCTGTGTTGCCCATATTGTTATAAAGAAAAAGATGAACATATCTTTAAAATCGAAAATTTAATATACCTGAAAAAACTCAAAGATCTAGGAATTAATGTAATCAATATTTCTGGAGGTGAACCATATTGTAATCCTAATATACACAACATTCTTGAGGAATTGTCCGAAAGCTTTTATTTATATTTATCATCCAATGGGCTACTAATTGATAAAAAAGAGCTTGATTATATAAATCAAAATCAAAAGATCCGGCTTTTGTCATTACCACTTTACGGAAGCAGAAAATACAATGATTCGATAACCGCTCAAGGTCACTTTGACAAAATCATAAGCATAATTAAAGCTTATAAAAGCGGGGCCTATGGTTTTTCTTTAAAAATCAATACCGTTGTTACAAAAGACAACCTCCTTGATCTAGAAAGGTTTTATGTAGAATATCTTCTTGGAAAAGATGTTATATGGAGACTCTTTGAATTACAATTTAAGGGTGACTTCAAACTACGCTCTTCAAGTGTTGATTATGCGAATATGCACATAGATGGAAAGATAATAGAAGGGTTCGCACAAAAAATGAATTCACTTTATCGGGATGAGAAGATCTTTGCTGGCACAAAAACAGATCTAAAAAACGTTCTTATGTTGGAACCAAATTTAGATGTTTGTACAAGTCATCCTGATTATGTAAAGGTTACCAATTTGCTATCTGAGGACTTTGAAGTTGAATTCAAAAAATTACAAGAAGATAACCACTTAATATGTGGGAAATATTAAAGGAGGAATAAATGATAACCATAACGCCACTAAGTATAATTGACAATCCAGATCAAAATCAATGGACTCTTAAAATTAACGGAAAAACAATAGGAGGTGTTAAATTTTTAAAGCTATATAATCCGAATTTTGGGGAAATTACCTATGGAAAACATCCAAGGGGATATGACTGTTGGTTTTTTCATGAAAATGGTGGGGGTGGAGAAATAACAATTCTATATTTTAAAGATAACGATGGATTGTTGTATGTTTCTCTACTAAAAGAAAATCGAGTAAATATGGATGGAGAAAACTATTGTGCAATAGGTGGATTCTTTGATCCAACAGATGTAAATAAACACTCTGCTGTATGCCGCGAAACAGAAGAAGAAACCGGGCTAACAGTCCGATTAGAAGAACTCCCTGGCTTGGTAGTAAATACCAATAGAGCGGTCTTTATAACAAATGCAAAAGAAAACAAAGGCCTTAGTTGCTACTGCGCTAGCATACCTATTGAAGATGTAGAAAAAGATCCTTTGGATAACAACCTCTACAAATTCAAATCCCGCCTAGAAAATCCTAAGTCTGCTAATATTAGATTTGTTCCGTGGAATCTATTACAGGAATACACATCTGATGGATTTATGTATATTCTAGGATATAAACTACTAGTAAAACTTAGTGAGGGCTGATAAATATTAGCTCCACACAAAAATGATAATAATGACCCCCGTAAATAACGAGGGTCATTTTTTATTTATAAGCTATTGACTTAAAAAATAAATTGCTCTAACATTTAAATAATATTTAATTTTAGGAGGAAGAAATGAAAAAAACAAAGGAATTTTTGCGAAGAATATTTAATATATTCGCAATCAAAGCTACAATATTCTTTGTTAGAATTTTTAGAAAAAAGGTTATGGCTAAATGTGGTCACGAAACATACCTAAAGGATGTCGTGATATATAATGAAATTCCTAAGATAATAACAATTGAGATGGAAAAACCATCTTATTGTCATAAATGTCTTCAAAAAATGACAATTAGATGTGCTTGGTGTGGTAACCCTATATTCATAGGAGATAGTATCACGATCAACTCACCTCAAGATACATACGTTATTCCAAAATATGCAGTAAAACACAATACATATCCAACCGGCCTTATCGGATGCACCAGAATAAGTTGTTGCGATATGCTTGGAGAAATGATTGGATTCTGGCTACCACCCGGGAAAGTCGAACTAACACAAGAATATAAAAAAGCTTCAGGGCTTATAAAAAGATAATCATCCATAATCATAATAGGGACTAGAAATAGTCTCTTTTTTTATTATTATAAATTTCAAAACAAAATCAAAACAAAAAGGAGTCCCATTGGAGACTCCCTTAAATTATTGAGCGATGATCATTAAATGATCATTGACAAGAATCATCATCTGTAATTGTATTATCAACCAAATCTGGCCTATGGTTTCTATGTTCTGAGCCTCCTCTACATCTACCTCTTCCACGGCCACCAAGTGGAGTACCCTTACGATTTGCTGGATGTGGATCAGTAAACTTCTTCTGCTCACCACGAATATCTGGATCTTTTGACAATACTTTGTTTGACATTTGTTACCTCCATGTTCTTTTTTTGTAAAGACAACTTTAGCACAATCTAACAATTAGTCAATATAGTCACCTCCCGCGTCATAAATTTGTTTTGCCCTATTATAGTATTCCTCTGTAATTCTAACAGAGTAAGTGCAATGATCACATCTGTGAAAATATATCTTTCCACCACAACGAGAATGATATATACCAAACTCGTGGAAACAAATACCGCCACTATGATTACAAGACTTCCTAAGAAGAAAAGTTCCATCTACAAATTCATTACTAAAATGAATTTCTTTACCTACGTCTGCTAATATTTCCAACCTATACTGCCTTCTTTTTTCTTCTTCAGATAAAGGCCCCACAATTCCTCCTTTTTTTATATAAAATTATTTTTTGTTTTTATTAAGAGCTAAAATCGTCTTTACAACTGAATCTGGCACTAGTGACATACTATCTATTCCTTCTTTGACCAAGAATTTTGCAAACTCTGGAAAATCAGATGGTGCTTGTCCACATATTCCAACTTTTCTCTTGTTTTTCTTTGCGATTTTTATGACACTTCTTATAAGAGTTTTTATTGCTTCATTTTGTTCATCATATATATGAGAAAGCATTGCTGAGTCACGGTCCACCCCGAGGGTTAATTGCGTTAGGTCATTTGAACCAATAGAAAATCCATCAAAAATTTTACAAAACTCGTCGGCCAATATCACATTTGATGGTATCTCACACATTACATAAATCTCTAGTCCGTTTACTCCTCTTTTTAATCCCTCGCTAGTCATAATCTTTATAACTTTTTTCCCCTCTTCTATAGTACGGCAGAATGGAATCATAATTTTTACATTATTGAGACCCATTTCTTCTCTTACTTTCTTTAGTGCCTTGCACTCTAATCTAAAGGCCTTTTCATACTTTGGATCATAATAACGAGATGCACCGCGCCAACCTATCATAGGATTATCCTCTGATGGCTCAAAATATTTTCCACCCAATAAATTTGCATATTCATTTGATTTGAAATCTGACAAGCGAACTATCACATCCTTTGGATAAAATGCTGCTGCAATACGTGCAATTCCTTCAGCAAGTTTTTCAATAAAAAACTCAGACTTGCTCCTGTAGTTTATAGTAAGTTTCTTTATTTCATCACGCTCTACTTTGTCTTTTACTTTTTCAAATTCAAGAAGTGCAAGCGGATGAACTCTAATATAGTTTGAAATAATAAATTCTTCTCTTGCAAGGCCCACTCCATCATTTGGAATCATGCAGTCACGAAATGCTTGCCTAGGATTTCCTACGTTCATCATTATCTTAACGTTTTTTGGTAATTTCAAATTTTTCAAGCTTATATCTTTTCTTTCAAATGCTACACGACCATCATAAACAAAACCTTCTTCTCCAAGAGAACAATCAACTGTAATAAGTTGTCCATTTTTCAATTTTGCAGTACCAGTTGTCGTTCCTACAACGCATGGTATTCCAAGTTCACGAGAGACAATAGCTGCATGACATGTTCTTCCACCAGAATTGGTTACAATAGCTGATGCTTTTTTCATAATAGGCTCCCAATCAGGATCAGTCATCTCAGCGACAAGTACTTCTCCACTCTTAAAATTAACTAGCTCTGAAACATTTTTTATTACATGTGCTGGACCTGCGCCAATTTTCTTACCAACTGATTCACCTTTCAAAATTATACTCCCTTTTGCTTTTATACTATATTCTGTCAAAACATTTTTATCTTCCCGAGATGTCACTGTCTCTGGACGGGCTTGAACAATAAATAACTTTTTTGTTTTTCCATCTTTTGCCCACTCCATATCCATAGGCCTCTTATAGTGATTCTCAATTATTACAGCCCATTTTGCAAGTTGAATTATTTCATCATCTTTTAATACAAATTTTATTCTCTCTTCTATCGGAACATCCACGTTTTGTGTGCTACTTGTTCCTCCAGTTGCATAAATTAATTTTTTTGCTTTTTCTCCAACATCTTTTCCTATAATAGAATTATATTTTTTCTTTAAGGTTGGCTTGTAAACATGATATTCATCTGGGGTGACAACCCCTTTTACAACATACTCTCCTAGTCCATATGCAGCATTTATCACAACAATATCAGGAAAACCAGACTCAGTGTCTACTGAAAACATTACGCCAGATGATGCAAGATCCGACCTTACCATTTTCTGGACTACAACAGATAAACCAATTTTCAGATGACCTATTTTTTTATCTGTTCTATATGAAATTGAACGATCTGTAAATAAAGATGCCATACACTTTTTTATTGACTCAAGAAGTGCATACTCTCCCGTTATATTTAAATATGATTCCTGCTGACCCGCAAAAGAAGCGTCTGCGGCATCCTCTGCTGTAGCACTTGATCTAACTGCAACATCACATCCAAGCTCTGCTGTTTTATAAAATTTTGCTAAATCTTTATATGCCAAAACAATTTCTTTTTTTAAATCTTCTGGAAATTCAGATTTTAAAATAAGCTCCCTAATTTTTTTTGCTCTATTTTTTAAATCAATAATTTTATTTGTATCTAATCCTTTTAATATTTCTTGGATTTTATCTTTTATTCCATTGTGTTTTAGAAAATACCAATAAGCCTCTGCTGAAACAGCGTAACCATTTGGGATTGGAACGCCAGATGATCCCAATTTTTGATACATTTCTCCAAGAGATGCGTTCTTTCCGCCAACAAGTGGCACATCTTTTATAGTAAGTTCAGAAAACCATAAAACATATTTTTTACTTATTTTGTTTATGAGTTTTTTTTGTTTCATTTTGTTTAGAAGATTAGTAGGGTTAGTTAGGTTAGGAATACAAATCTCTAAATACTAAACCCTTTATTCAAAACCCTTCAGCCGAAGGCTGATCCCTGCCTACTCATTCGAGTCTGAGCCTGAGGGCTCATCCCTCAGAGTCGAAGACCGGACAGGCAGGCGCCTATGGCGGAAAAAACTAATTAATTAAATCTTTTGCAATTCTACCAAATTCATATTTTCTTTAAGTCCTACTGGCTGACCCGTAACAATAACTGCTAAATCACCTTTTTTTGCGAGTTTCTTAGTTTTGATAAATGCCATTACTTTTGACATAAGCTCTTCTATTGTGCGACACTTTGGCATATCATAAGAATAAACCCCCCAGCTGATAGCCAACTGTCTTTTTATATTATCATCATTTACTAGGGCTATAATAGGGGTTCTTGGACGAAACTTTGAAACCATCCTAGCGCTATATCCTGAGTTTGTAGCAACAACAATTAATTTTGCCCTTGTATTTAACACAAGTTCTTTCGCTGATTCAGATATTGCTAGTAATGTTTTTAATTTTTCGCTTGAATCAAGTTCTAGCACATCGTCATATGGAGAAGCTTCTGTTGTGTTTATAATTCTTGTCATCATCTTAACTGTTTCAAGTGGATATTTTCCAAAAGCAGTTTCCTCAGAAAGCATAACAGCATCTGTGTGATCTATTACAGCATTCGCAACGTCTGATACTTCAGCTCTTGTTGGTTTTGGATTTTTTACCATTGACTCAAGCATCTGAGTTGCAACAACAACCGGCTTGCCAGATTCAATACACTGCATTATTAAATCTTTTTGAACTATTGGAACTTTTTCTATCTGAATTTCAACGCCCAAATCTCCACGAGCCACCATTATACCGTCAACCTCTTCTATAATACTTTTTATATTTTTCAAAGATTCTGGGGTCTCTATCTTTGCCATTATTTTTACTTTTGAACTCGGTTTATATCTTTTTATAGCTCTTTTTAAATCAGTTATATCAGAAGCCTTTTTTACAAATGACAATGCAATCCAATCAACATCGTGCTTTAAGCCAAATTTCAAATCTTCCAAATCTTTTTTTGTAAGTGCCTTTTCTTTTACATCAACATGAGGAATATTAATTCCCTTATAAGAAAAAACTGTTCCTCCAGACACGACCTGACAAAGAACAGATTCTTTTAAAATCTTTTTTACTTTGAGCTCAATAAGTCCATCATGAATCATTATTGTAGAATTCTTTTTCACAACTTCATGAATTGGAAAAGATACTGGAATAATTTTATTCTCAGATCCTACCAATAATTTGTAGTTTAATATTTTTTCATTAATGAGTGCTACGATTTCATCTCTATTAATTCCTATTCCATCATTTGATATGCCTCCAACCCTAATCTTAGGACCCTGTAAATCTTGCATTATAGCAAGTGGAATATTGAGAGTTTCTCTAACCTTTTTTATATTTTCAATCACCTCTAAGTGACTTGCGTGTGAATTATGAGAAAAATTTAATCGACATACATTCATTCCAGACTTAGCCATTTCCAAAAGTTTTTCATAACTTGATGAGGATGGTCCTATCGTTGCTACAATTTTTGTTCTTTTCATAATTTAATTTTTTTTGCTAATTTATTAATATAAGGCATTTCCCATTTCTCTCCATTTAAAGCTGACCTGATTCCTAAAATTGCCAAAATAACCACCATTACTGTAAGCAACCATCCAATTACTGGTATCCACGCAACTAGTATTAGCGCCACTTCTACAAAAAACAATACTAGTCCTTGCTTTGCATGAAATTTTACAAATTCATCACGAGAAAATAAAATAGGCACAAAACAAAAAACCCATAAATAGCTAAGAACTGCTAATTTTTTATTTGTGCTTAAATTAAAATTTAACTTTTGATTCTTTTCCATATTATTATTTATTAGTTAATAAAATTTTTTTATCTTGATAAAAAATAGCCCCGAAAATAAGTCCCACTATAAGACCGATTAAGACAAAAAATAAAGTTGTGGTTGCCAAATTAAAAATAGCCCACATTTCTCTATATACAAAAAGCTCAATAGTTGAAATAACAATTCCAGACATAAACCCACAAATTATACCAGCAATACCTGATATTTTTGGAATTTGATGTTTTTTTTGAACCACTATATAAGAAAGGACAATAAATACACATATTTCAAATGGAAGTCTTATATAATCCAAAAAAACAAACCCACTAAAATAGTTTGTGCTCTCTTTTATTATAATCAAAAAATTTATGAGAACAATGAGCATTGCTGGCCATTTAACCATCTTTATATACCAAGAAATATCTTGTCTTTGATCCTCTTCCTCTTTTTGTTCTTTTGAGACAAAAATGTTTCTATATTCTCTGCGCTCATCTTCATCCCCAGAAAGTCTTTTTTGAAGCTCATCCTTATCTATGCCAAAAGAAATATATTCTTTTTTATTATTAGTTTTTTGCGTTGCATTTGCCATAGCGCTTTCTATTTTTCCATCATATTCAATGTCATCAATAGAAAAACCTTTTGAAATATTATACTTGCTGTCTATAGAAATACTTTCATCTAAATTTTTATCTCGCTCTTTAAAATCCATATTACAAAAATAAGTAAATTATTTAACAACTTCTTATATTATAGAATAGATTAGGGATAAAATAAAGGATTTTTATATGCGGGGCGGATATCCAGAAAAAATAAAATCGGGTCATACGACCCGATATTTATGTGTATATTTTATTTATAGAACTACATCATTCCTGGATATCCGCCCATGTTTGGCATACCATGCCCATGATCGTCATCTTTACTTGGCAAATCAGCTACAACAGCTTCTGTTGTAAGAAATAGCGCTCCAATAGAAGATGCATTTTGAAGTGCGCTTCTTACCACCTTTGTAGGATCAACTATTCCTGCTTTTACTAAGTCTTCAAATCTGTCATCTTTTGCATTGTAACCATAGTTTATATCCGTTGTATTTTTAACTTGCTCTGCAACTACAGATCCGTCTTTGCCAGCATTTTCTGCAATTTGTTTTATTGGCATTTCTATTGCACGTCTTAGAATATCAAGACCAATTTTTTCTTCACCATCTACAGAAATCTTATCCCAATCTTTTGAAGCACGAAGAAGAGCTACTCCACCTCCTACAACAATACCCTCTTCTACAGCAGCTTTTGTTGCAGCAAGTGCGTCCTCTATTCTATGCTTCTTTTCTTTCATTTCTGTTTCAGTTGCAGCGCCTACTTTGATTACGGCAACTCCACCCGATAATTTTGCAAGTCTTTCTTGAAGTTTTTCTTTATCAAAATCAGAATCAGAATTTTCTAATTCTTTCTTAATTTGAGAGATTCTCTCTTCTAGTTCTTTTTTCTCACCTTTTCCTTCTACTATAGTAGTATTGTCCTTTGTAGCAACAACTCGTCTTGCCGATCCAAGAGAAACTAGATCTGCATTTTCAAGTTTTAGCCCAACTTCTTCTGTAATAACTGTTGCGCCTGTTAAAATTGCAATGTCTTCTAACGTTGCCTTGCGTCTATCACCAAATCCAGGAGCTTTTATGCCAAGAGCATTAAATGTTCCTTTTATTTTGTTTACAACAAATGTTGCAAGCGCTTCCCCATCAATATCGTCAGCAATGATAATAATATCTTTTTTTCCGGATTGAACTACTTTTTCCAAAATTGGTAAAACCTCTTTGAGTGATGATATTTTTTTATCAGTGATCAAAACATAAGGATCATCATATTCTGCTTGCATTTTATCTGCATTAGTAATCATATAAGGAGAAATATATCCTTTATCAAACTGCATTCCTTCAACAACCTCTTTTGTAATACCAAAGCTTTGTGAATCCTCTACTGTTATTACACCATCTTTTCCAACCGAGTCCATAGCTTCTGCAATAATTTCACCGATCTCTTTGTCATTTGCTGAAATAGAAGCAACTTGAGCTATTTCTTCTTTTGAATCAATTTTCTTTGAAATACTTTTTAAATTTTCTACTAAATGCGCAACACCCTTTTCAATTCCCGCTCTTATTGCAAGTGGATTTGCACCTGATGTCACATTTTTTATTCCCTCGGCAATAATTGCTTGGGCTAAAACTGTTGCAGTAGTTGTGCCATCGCCTGCAACATCATTTGTCTTTGAAGCAACTTCTTTTACAAGCTCTGCTCCAAGATTTTCAAACTTATCTTCCAGTTCAATGTCTTTTGCAACTGTTACCCCATCTTTTGTAATAGTTGGTGATCCATAACCAGTAGATAATACTACGTTTCTTCCTTTTGGACCAAGTGTTACTTTTACTGCGTTTGCAAGTTTATCAACACCTTTTTTCATTTCTTGACGAGCCTGCTCGTTGTATAAAATTTGTTTTGCCATATTTTTAGTTGGTTAGTTGGTTAGTTGGTTAGTTGGTCAGCCAAATCTTTCCTGACCTACTAACTACCTGACTCGCTAAATTTAATTGTTTATTTTCAAAATTAGTTAATTCAATAATTTATTCCATTAGGCCCGAGCTTATGACCGAGGGCAAAATTCTAAATTCATAATTCAAAATTCTTTGTTTATTATTCTATGATAGCTATTACATCTGTTTGAGTCATTACCAAATATTCTTCTCCGTCGATTTTGATTTCATCTGGTGCATATTTTCTAAACAATACTTTATCCCCGACCTTAACCTCCATTTGAGATCTTGTTCCATTATCTAATATTTTACCAGTTCCTGCTGCAATAACTTCTCCTTGTTGTGGTTTTTCCTTATCAATTGTGTCTGGAAGAACTATTCCACTTTTTGTCTTTTCTTCCATACTGATTTTCTTGACAACTATATTGTCAAAAATTGGCTTTAACTGCATACTATTTTTCCTTTCATTATTATGCCATTTTAGGCTTAAAATTTTAATATTAATTTGTCATTTTTAGCACTCATAACTCACAAGTGCTAACTCATATATAATCTTATAACAAGCCATACCTATTGTCAATATTCCCCTACTAATTCCAAATTGCTCCCGTATAAATCCTGTGCTATTCTTAATGTATTGATAAACTAAAAAAATAAATAACATGTTTTTTGTTTGGATTATTATACTACTCATTATGTCTGCTTGGTTTTCTGGAACTGAAATAGCCCTTTTTTCAATGACTCCTGGATCTGTAAAATCAATGGTCATAGCAAAGAAAAAAAATGCCAAATTATTAGAAAAATTACTCAAGAACAAAAAAAGGCTACTCGTAGTAATACTGCTTGGCAATAATCTAGTGAATATTACAGCGGCCAGCATGATGAGTCTTTGGGTAGAGCAAAGATTTGAAAATGGCGCACTTGGAATAGCAACTGGAGTAATGACGCTTTTGATACTTATATTTGGAGAAATGTTTCCAAAAGCATTTGCCCAAAATCATGCAGAAAAATTTGCATTATTTTTTGCACCAATAATATACTTTTTAGAAATAATATTTTATCCAATAGTCATATTACTTGAAAAATTACTACGACTAATAACCGGAAATAAAACGAAAAATATTGTTTCTGAACAAGAGCTAAAAGCTTTTAGTAGATTAGCCGTAGAACATGGCGTCTTGAAATTCAAAGAACATGAAATGATAATGAATATTATTAATTTTGAAGAAAAAACAGCAAAAGAGGTTATGACTCCTAGATACAAAATGTCTGTTATAAACGAAGATGCCGAAATTGATAAAATAGCACATTTTATTTCTCAAGAAGGTTTTAGTAGATATCCTGTCTTTCATAATCAAGAAGATAATATTATTGGATATGTTCACATAATAGATATTATGAGAGTTTTAAATAGTGACAACAGAGAAGATGCTATAAAAAAATATGTAGAACCAATCATAACGGTAAATGAAGATACAAAAATAGACAAAATTCTTAAAAAAATGATAAAGCGAAGAGTTCATATTGCTCTTGTTTATAGAAACAAAGAACAGCTAATAGGTATGCTTACGCTTGAAGATATGCTTGAAGAAATTGTTGGTGAAATAAGAGATGAAAATGATGATGAATAGATTTTAATTAAAAAAATATAATTTTAAATACACCTCAAAAACATAGTTTTTGAGGATTTTTTTGTCTTTACTTTCATTCATAAATATGCTAATTTTTAGGCAAATATCAAAAATATAAAGGAGGATATTATGCACTACATCCTTGAAAAAATGGTCCAGTCTATACTTAATGATGAGTTTTCTTTAGAAAACTTAATCATGCCCGGAAATCCTAGATATCAACCCAAAGAATTAACAACTTTCTTTGGTTATGACAATCTGTTTAAATGGTTGGCAGTTGTAGAAGTTGCGAATCTACTCGCTCTGCCAAATTGTCCAAAACCAACAGAAGAACAAGCTCTCAAATTACTAGAGATATCAACCACTCTAGTTGATGAAAGGGAGGGTATCACAAGACACGACATAAGAGCTTGGGTACAACTTGCACAAGAAAAATGCCCAGAGCTTGCAAAATGGATTCATATACCACTTACAAGCTATGACGCATTAGATACAGCGAGAACACTACAATTCAAATTGTCTTATAAAAATGTATTAAAGCCCAAAATCAAAGAGTTCATATCACTTTTTGCAGATATTGCAGAAAAACATAAAGAGCTTCCTCAAATTGGAAGAACCCATGGTCAATGCGCTATACCAATAACAGTAGGTTTCTGGCTAGCTTCTATTCTTGAAAGAATAGTATACAACTTCAAACAAATGGACTACTATGCAGAGCATATACTTGGAAAAATATCCGGCGCAGTAGGGGCATATAATGCTCAAAGATTACTAAAAATAGACAATCATGAAATCATTGCACTTGGATATCTTGATCTAAGACCAGCTCCTATTAGTACCCAAATATTACCACCTGAACCGCTCGCATACTATCTATTTACTTGTACAATGATGTCAACGGCCATTGCACAATTTGCAAATGATTGTCGTCATCTTACAAGAAGTGAGATCATGGAAATATCTGAGCCCTTTGATGAAAAGCAAGTTGGATCCTCAACAATGGCCCACAAAAGAAATCCAATAGTATTTGAAAATACAGTTGGACTTGCTACTAAAAATAAAGTAGATTTCCTTTTGGTGCTAGAAACATTAATCAGCGAACACCAGAGAGATTTAACAGCCAGCTCTATATACAGAGATTTTCCAATGATCATTCTAAATTTGGTTTGTCAGCTTAACAACATGACAAAAAGAAATAAGCAAGATATACCATTTTTGAATTCAATATTCTTCAATGAAGCGCAGATCAAAAAAAATCTCCTTGCCGTAGGAGATATTATAATGGCAGAGCCTCTTTATATACTCCTACAAGCAAATGGATATGATGGCGATGCACACGATCTTGTTAATCATACACTTGTTGAGCGTGCTAAAAAAAATGGATCATCTCTATATCAAGAACTTCTTATTGAACTTCAAACAAATAACGAGATTGCATCTGCATTCAACAGAATACCAAGGGATATTCAAAACATATTGCAACACCCTGAGCTATACATAGGGCGTGCTGTAGAAAAAACTATGGAAATTGTTGAAAACGCAAGAAATTCAATTCTTGCATAACCTAATAACACAAAAGGACTGGCAAAACCCAGTCCTTTTTTTTATAAATAATACATGTATGACTAAATACTAACTACTTCAGCCCAAGGCTGATCTCCTCCATAGGCGGACAGGCGCCTCTGGCGGAAAATACTAAACTAAATATCTAAATTCTTTACGCTCGTTGCATGAGTCTGAATAAATCTCTTTCTATTTTCAACTTCTGCTCCCATGAGTTTATCAAATATTTCGTCTGCCTCAGCTGCGTCGTCTATTGTAATACGCTTCATCTTTCTTGTTTCGGGATTCATTGTAGTCTGCCATAGTTGTTCTGGATTCATTTCTCCAAGACCTTTGTATCTTTGAACATTAAAAGAGTTTGAAGATTTTTTTGTTTTTTCTGTTTCTGTTTCTTCTTCCTCTTCATCATTTTCTTCATCTTCTTCTTTTTCTTCATCCATAACTTCTATCTTTACTTCGTTTTGATCTATTCCCCATTCTTTCATAACTACTTGAAGCTCATTTTCATTATAAATCCATTGCATTTTTGTGCCTTGGCGAAGTTGATAAAGTGGTGGCTGAGCAACATAAATATGTCCTGCACGAATTAAATCAGGAAAATATCTATAAAACAATGTAAGAAGTAGCGTTGTAATATGAGCTCCATCTACATCAGCATCGGTCATGATAACAACTTTATGATATCTAAGCTTTGACATATCAAAATCCTCTCCTATATTTGTACCGAGCGCTATTACAAGTGCCTTAATTTCATTATTTGCAAGCATCTTGTCCAATCTAGATCTTTCAACATTTAATATCTTTCCACGAAGTGGTAATATTGCTTGATTGTTTCTTTCTCTTGCCTGTTTTGCAGAGCCTCCGGCTGAATCTCCCTCAACAATATATATTTCAGCGGTTTCTGCTTTTCTAGTCGAACAATCAGCGAGCTTTCCTGGAAGAGTAAATCCTTTTAGGGCGCCTTTTCTTAAAACTGCTTCACGAGCGCTACGGGCAGCATTTCTTGCCTGCGCAGCTAAAATACATTTTGCTAATATTCCTTTTGCTTCGTTTGGATTTTCATTTAGATATGCTGAAAAATAATCCTTAAAAACAGAATAAACAGCTCCTCTCACTTCTACATTCCCAAGTTTTGCTTTTGTCTGACCCTCAAATTGGGGTTCTGCAAGCTTTATTGAAACAACAGCAATAAGACCCTCTTTGATATCTTCTGAAGTAAGAACGGCGTCTTTCTCTTTCAAAATATTATTTTCTTTTGCATAATCATTTAGACATTTAAGTAGCGCTGTCTTAAAGCCAATCATATGCATTCCGCCCTCTGGGTTTGGAATATTATTTGCAAAACAATACACACTTGATTTGAAATCTTTAATATATTGAAGTGCTACCTCTACATATATGTTATCTCTTTCTTTTTGAACATAAAAAATTTTATCATGTTGAGTTTCGTTGTTTAAGTTTAAATGCTTTACATAAGAAGCGATTCCACCTTCAAAATAGAATGAATATGAAGGATGATCCTTAATGCTCTCATCTCGTTCATCACATATTTTCATTCTAATACCACGGGTAAGATAGGCTTGCTGTCTTATATGATTTAATATTGTTTTAAGATCAAATTCTAATACTGAAAATATTTCTGGATCTGGTTGAAAAATTTGTGTTGTGCCAGTACCCCTTGCTTTTCCTGCTACCGTAAGCTTACAAGCAACTATTCCTTTTTTATATTCTTGAAAATATAATTTTCCATCTCTTTTGATTTCACTTCTAAGATGTGATGATAGTGCATTTACAACTGATATTCCCACTCCGTGCAATCCTCCAGAAACTTTATATCCATCACCACCAAATTTACCTCCCGCATGAAGCGTTGTCATAACTGTTTCAAGTGCGCTTTTACCTGTTTTCTTATGAGTATCAACGGGGATTCCTCTTCCATTATCAGAAACCGAAACCTTACCCTCTGGTAAAAGTTTTATTTCTATTTCAGTACAAAATCCCGCCATTGCTTCATCAATTGCATTATCAACCGCTTCCCAAATTAAGTGATGCAAACCCTGGCTTGCCGTATTTCCAATATACATTCCAGGACGACGCCTTACCGGGTCTAATCCTTCTAAAACTGTAATCTCATCAGCATTATAATTACTAGCTTTTTTGGCCTTTTCTTGCTCTTTTGTCATATGATTTATTATAAAAATAAAAGGAAATTCTTGTGTGAATTCTGTTCTAATTATATCAAAAAAAAGCTCCAAATTCAAGGTGTTTTAATACTATTATAAGGGCTAAAATAAGGCTAATTTAACACAATTTGAGACAAGCCGTTTAGACTCGACTCTAATAAAAAATAACAAAAAAAACTCCTCAGTTAGTATGAGGAGTTGTAAAATATTTAAAATCATCAAACAATAAATCTTTCTTCTTTATTATCCTCTTTTACCTTCTTTGCTTGTAATGACTCTAAACTAACATCATTTATTTCAATAATAATTCCGCGCGTCTTTGATGATAAATAATTATATAGACTTGCAAACAAATATCCAATGACCCAAAATATTATATAAGCAAAGATTGTTCCCATCAATATATTCAATAATTCTTGCCACCAATACATTTTGAGCACACTTGTCTCAGTTCGCACTGCGCTAAAAATAAAGTTTAGAAGTCCGCTCAACAAAACCGCCATCCCAGCTACAATAGATAAATATTTTGCAAAAGAGCTTGGTAATATTTTTTTTATTTCTTGCATAATTTTATTTTATTTATTAAATAATTTATCTAATAATCACTTTATATTTATCTACAAGCATTTTCTTTATAGATTTCATAGCATCCTCCGTTTCTCTACTTACAAGAGTTCTTGTTGCATCACTAAAAACAATATGAAAAGCCAAAGATCTTTTTCCTTTTTCTATTTTTTCTCCATCATATACGTCAAAAATTTCTATTTTTTCTATAAGTGGAGAAATTGCAGTAATTGATTGCTCTATGTCTTGCCAAAGCAAATCACACCCCACAATCATAGAAATATCATAAGTCATGCTTGGATATTTTGGAAGAGATTTGTATTTTTTTATATCTTTTGTGTACTTAATGGCTTTTGAAAGATTGAGCTCGCCATATAAAACTCTCTCTTTAATATCGAAATTATGTCTTATTTCCTCTTTTACAAAACCAACAATAGCAATTTGCTTATCATCAACAAAATACTCGAGCGCCGTATTAATTTCAAAAAATTTATTATCTACAATTTTTGAAGTGTATTTAATACCAAAATTATCCAAAACAAGCTCTAAATCTCCTTTAAAAGAATAATAATCATTACCCACGCTTGTAATTGCGAACATCTTATCCTGCCTTGGCAAAAATTCCCCTGAGTTTAAATCTGTTTTATATTCTCCGACTTCTTTTGTAAAAACCCTTCCTATTTCAAATATTTGAAATGTCTTAAAGAATCTTAAGTTATCACTGACATTTTTCAATATATTCATTAGTAACGAATTTCTAAGATATTTAAGATTTTTTGATACAGCATTAGCAAGCTCAATAAAATTATGCTTATCTTCTAACGTATCATTGATATCATCTTCCGAAACAAAAGAATAGTTACAAACCTCATTATATTTCATATCCCTTGAAACAAAATCTTTTATTTTTCTCTCAAAACTAATAGATTTATCTATTATAGGAGATTTTGTCTCTAGTATTGGATAAACTCCTTTTATATTTTTATAGCCATAAATTCTTGCAACTTCTTCAACAATATCTTCTTTTTCTTTAATATCAGCACCAGATCTGTGCGTTGGAATTATAATTTTTATTGTATTATCCCTTTTTTCTTTTGGAGAAAATCCCAATCTTGTTAAAATATCCAAAATATCTTTTTTTGGAATTTCAATTCCTATTTTTTTATTTATAAATTCATATGATATTTCCAATTTTTCCTCTTTTCTATCTGAATAATCCTCATCTATCAATTTTCCACAATGCAAACTTTCTAAGTTTAGTTGATTTATAAGTTCTAGTGCTCTTATAAGGGCTTTTTTTGTAAGATTTGGGTCAAGTGATTTTTCAAACCTTACGCTAGCTTCTGTCCTAAGTCCTAATCTATTTGAAGTTTTTCTAACAATAATAGCGTCAAAGTTTGCAGACTCTATAAAAATATCTGAAGTTGTATCTTTTATTTCACTATTTTTTCCACCCATAATACCAGCCAGAGCAATAGGTTTTCTTGCATCACAGATAAGAAGATCTTCACTATTTAAAATTCTTTCAAGATTGTCTAACGTTCTAAATCTTTCTTTATCCTTTGCCCTCCTTACGATAATACGAGAAAAATCTATATCACTCAAATCAAATGCATGAAGAGGTTGACCAAGCTCCATCATTACAAAATTTGTTATATCTACTATATTATTTATTGATCTTATATTTACAGATTCGAGCTGTTTTACAAGCCACTCTGGAGATTCTTTTATTTTTATATTCCTTAACACTATACCTGTGTATCTTGGACAAGCAACTCTATCTTCAATACTAACCTCAAAACTACAATCTCTATCTACCTTATCAAAAATTTTTTCATCAAAAATCATTTTCTTAAGTTTTATTCCAAGAAGAGCTGCTATTTCCCGAGCCATTCCATAATGACCCCACAAATCAGGTCTGTTTGTAAGGGATTTATTTTCTATATCAAAAATAACATCATCCAATCCAAGCGCCGATTTAAGATCCATTCCAATATATAATTTATCTAAATCCAAGTCCGCTATTCCACCCTTATGATAATATTCCATTGATATACCAATCTCCTCTGCTGCCGCAATCATTCCTTCTGACTCAACTCCTCTTATCGTAGTTTTTTCTAACGTTATTAGCTCTCCCTCTCCATGCCATTTTACTTTTGCACCAGGAAGCGCCACTGGAACGGTCATATCTTTTTTTACATTATTTCCACCACAGACAACCTTTAAAACCCCACGTCGACCAGCATCAACCTGACAAATATTTAACTTGTCTGCATTAGGATGTTTATTTATTTCAATGATACGCCCGACTACAATGTTTTCTAAATTCTTACCCTGATAGATAACATCGTTTATTTCAACAATAGAGCTGGTAATTTTGTTAGCAAGCTCTATAGGACTAATATCATTAGGAATATTTGTATAATTTTTAAGCCATTTTAAAGAAATTAACATAAATGTATTTTAATAATCAAAACTCAAACGCCAATACTCAAATAACAAATCTCAAATAATATTCAAATACCAAATTCTAATTATCGATTATTGAATATTATCTGGAACTTACACGCCATGGCGGCATGCCATGAATTATTGTAATTTGTTATTTTTATATTATTTAAAATTGTTTAGTAAATCTTATATCTCCTGATTGCATTAATCTTATATCAGCTATTTCATGAAGCATCATAATCATTCTTGTAGTCCCAAGTCCAAAAGCAAAGCCACCATACTCTTCTGAATCTATTCCTCCAGCCTTTAAAACATTAGGGTGCATTAATCCACAGCCAATCATTTCAAGCCAACCACTATTTTTACAAGATGGACACCCTGCTCCATCACAAATAATACAATTCATGTCCACTTCAAAACCGGGTTCAACAAAAGGAAAATAAGCTGGTCTAAGCTTCGTCTTTAATTCTCTCTTGAAAACTTTTGATAAAAACTCCTCCATAACAGCAATTAGGTTTGCAACTGAAATATTTTTATCAATAATCATTCCTTCTAACTGATGAAAAGAGTTATCGTGACAAACATCCGTTGCCTCATTTCTAAAACATTTACCAGGAAATATAGCACGAAGTGGCGCGCCATATTCATGCATTGTTCTTACCTGCATATTTGAAGTTTGAGTTCTTAAAACTATCTGTGATGAACACAACTTCTTATCTGGCTTAATATAGTAGGTATCCTGCATATCACGAGCAGGGTGAGTTTTTGGAACATTCAAAGATTCAAAATTATAATAATCTGATTCAAGTTCAGGCCCCTCCAAAATCATAAAACCCATAGACGCAAAAATATCCATAAGCTCATTTTGGATTAGCGTAGTAGGATGAAGATGTCCTATTTCTTGCTTCTTAGATTGAAGCGTTGGATCAAAAGAAAAAACAGATCCCTTTATATCGCCAGCTGTCTCTAAAACAGCTTCTTTGATTTTGTTAAAACCATTTTCTAAGTCTATTCTTATTTCATTTGCAATTTTACCAACAATAGGACGCTCTTTTTCAGCTAAACTTTTGATATCTTTTATTGCTTTTGTAAATTCACCATTTCGTCCTAAATATTTTTTTTCTAACTTTATATATTCATCCCCAGACTTGATATTTTCAATTTCTCTAAGCGCGTTATTTTTAATGGTATTTAAAATATTCTGCATTTTATTAAATAATTTAAAAAATTAATTAGAGTGTAGGTCGGTGCTTCTTTTACTTTCTATTTCATTACTTTTTGTGCTAAGACAAAAAAATTCAATGAGTGCGAGCGCCAAAATAAACAATATCTCATTTATCCAATTTAAAAGCCCTTTTGATTGTAAAAATAAAGAAACAACTACAACTATAGAAATCCAAAGAGCTTGTCTAAAAGAAACAATGACTTGACCAAAAACTGGCTCTTTTTTGGAACTAAATTTTCGTATTGTAAAACCAAAAATTGTAAAAAATCCCAAAACCGTAAGGCCAAGACTAAAATAAAACAAAAGCATCAAAACAGGACCTGACTCAGTAGGATTTATAAAAAGTAGTACAACAATCCAAGCAAAAAGACTCAATATGCTTCCTATAATCATTGATATAATAAACTTTTGTAGGTTCATCTTTTTTATGTTAATTAATAACGCTTTATATACCAAAGAACCCCGCTAAATTTTAAAATTACCTTTTAAATACTAATCTAACGGGAATCACATACTTATTATAGCAAAAAATAAGTGAAAAACAACCTCTTCATTACACCTCTGAGGTGTTAGTACGCATAATAACTTGTCCACAACTCTACTATTGACAAATTTTTTAAATGTGGTAAGGTCTAAGTATTAATGGCTCAAACGAGTCTAAGTAAAAAAATTCACAAAAAACAAGGAGGAACAAATGAGTAATCTAGCGATCAAAAGACTGATCCTGATTATCGTAACCATTGTTGCTTTTAGCTCAATGATTTACGCCAAATCAAATCCGCCCCCCGATCAGAGCACTGTTATGCAACAAAGCTCTTTAAATTATGAACTGACATTCAACCTGGAAAGTTCTCCGGGATCCAGCATCACCCCCAATTCGGCGGTTCCAACACTGCCACAAACGAGTTTGATGTATGAAGCTCCCCCTCCGGTTAGCGCTTTGCCGGTTTATAATTATAATTCAGCCCTCAATCAAACCCGGCACCCCAGCGCTATATCCAGTCAGTCGGCAAATATAATCAATTTCCATGCCGGCAAAACAACCCAATTCAACCCGGTCAACCTTAATAATTATTATGATGAGGCCCTTAGTTACGCAACTAATATACTCAAGATGCCTATTTATTCCAATATTAATACTTAGATCCGGCTTTGCGGTCAAAAAACAATGTCGAGCGCACACAACCCAAAGTGCGCTCGTTTTTTATTTTCAAAAAGAGTTTGCACAATCTAATGAAGCGAATTGAATATCCAGTAAAACTGGTTAAATGATTTAGTGAAACGGGTTGAATAACCCGTTGACAAAAGAAAAATACATAAGTAAGATACAGATAAATAAAAACCTTGGGAGGAATAATGAAAAAGATACTTATTTTAATGACTGTATTAATCTTATTGATTACAATAGGATGCACTCCACTAGAAGAAACACCAGATAATAGACAAATGCCAATTACAGAAAAAATTCTAAGCGGAGAACACCTCTTGCAAAAAATGGACTCTTCAAAAGCGACTGAGTCTCAATCTCGTGGAGATTTTTTTCTCTTTGCGGGAGAATATAAGAATCGCACAGATTCAAAAATTAAGATTATTTTTTCTTGGCAAATGAATGAGCCCGATAGCATATATGCCATATCTTCATTGGATATGACAAAAATACGCATAAAATTTGATAACAAGATTAAATCTCCTACTATCCTATTTAAATGGGAACAGAGTTGCTATGAACAATCAGACCCTCAAATACAATATTTGATGGATAATAAGGTAATATACGCCATCGTTACGATACAAGAAAAAGACTGGCCAAAAGATATAAAATTACCAATAAACGAAATACCCTCCAAATGATCGGGCATTAAAGAAACAAACTATATGGCACGGAAATATAATTAAACGTGCCTTTTTTATTTACAAAAAAAATACACTTTCGCATATTATATAATCTAAGCACTAAACACTAAAAACTAAAATCTACCCCCACCCTTGAATTGACGTACCTTAGAAATGGGTTTATAACCCATTTCTGAGTCAAGTTACAAACCCGACTCTATATATATTAAAAAAATATAGGTTATATAATGATCCTATATTTAATATGATTATTCAATTCAAAGGTGGGAGTTATATCCTAAACACTATCTCTTTAACAACGTCTGATTCCATTTTTCTATTTATTTCTTCTATTATCTTTTTCTTTGCCATAAAAAGTGCGGCTGACACAGTTGAGGATGAACATTTTACAACCAACATTCCCTCTTTCAAATATTGTGGTTCTGCCATTACAACCACCTCTTCTCCCCAAACATTTCTAACAAGATTACGGAATTCATCCAATACATTACAAGCCTCTACTTGGGGCTTTATTTTATTTCGCAATAAACTACTTGGTAATATGTTTTTAATGGAATCCATAAGTTTAATTTCAAATTTCAAATATCCAATGACTATTCAATTTCAAAATCAAAATTTCAAATATTTAATAATTTTGATATTAATTATTTGTCATTTGATATTGATTTGAAATTGAAAATTTGATATTTGTCATTCCTTAAATGGGCAAATATTTTTAAAATCACAATATTTACAAATAAAAGAATTCGGGTTTGCGCTAAAATCGCAACTATTTATTCCTTCAATTGATTTGAGTAATTTTTCTTTTATTTTGATTATATCTTTTTCTTTGGCTATAAAATTTACTTCTGTTCCATTGTTTAGATAATAAAATTTTAGATTGACCACTTTTTCTTTGAAAATTTCTTCATACGCCATTTGATAAATAAATAACTGTTCTTTGTCTTCAAAAGACAGTTTTTCCTTTGGCTCCCCTGTCTTATAGTCAATAATTTCTACTCCTCCACTTACTTCATCCACTCTATCTATTTCACCTTTAAAACTATAATTATCTACTTTAAAATTAAATCCTTTCTCTAAATATTTTACTTTTGGCATATTGGCCTTTATCCCGGAATAAAACTCCTCGAGAGTCACTCTACCCATTTCCCAATATTTTTGCTTTGTAGTGTCGTCCAAAAACCAATCCTCTTGCCAACTTTCCTCATAAAGCTTGAATAACTCTTCACGTGATACAAAAACTTTATCTTCAAAATTATTTTTTTTATTAGACTCAAACAAGCTCGACTGATTATTGTTTTTACGAAGCAAATAAAGCTGAAAAAATTTCTGCAAAACTAGATGCATCGTCTTTCCATAACTAAATTGACCCTTACCACTTACTGGTATCTTCAATATATGAGAATAATAATATTGTCTTGGACAAGTCTCATAAGCCTTGAGTTGAGAAAATGAATATTGTTTTGGTAAAAGCTTTTTGAAGTCTTCTTTGCGAATTGTCTCGTCACCCAAATCTTCAAACACGCCAGATAAAAATGCGTTTTTATTCTCACGAATAAACTCTTCTTCTATTTTTATAAGCTCTAACTCATGCAAAAATCTTGATGGCTTTTTTTCCCTTGTTCCACCATAATCAAGTGCCCATGTAAAATAAAGGCCTTTTTTTGCTCTTGTCATTGCAACGTAAAACAAACGTCTTTCTTCTTGCAAATGAACATCGCCACCTGGGATAACTTCTCTTATAAGCTTATCCGGTATTGAAATTGCCTCTCCTCTTTCCATGCTTGGAAATCTTTTATCCACAAGAGAAATTATAAAAACATATTTAAATTCAAGGCCCTTTGCACCATGGACTGTCATAACTTTTATTCCCTCTGGGCCATCATCTACATCACTTGTAAGTTTTCCACTATCTCCCGACTCAAGTTCCATATCAAAAAATATCAAAAAATCTTTTACATTTATACTATCATTTTCTCTTATAAATAATTGTATCTTCTTGTAAAACTGATTTAAGTAGCTAAAAATTTCTTGCTTTTGAAACTCATCTTGAGAGTCAATCCATTTTAAGTATCCACTATCATTTAAAAACGTCCAGACAATAGCCCAAATATTTTCTTTGAGTGCAAGATCAGTGTGCTTTTCTATTAACTCATTAATTGTTTTTAATTTTTTTTCTGTATCACTAGATAATTTCAAATACACTCTAGGATTTCTTATAATTTCATAAATAGAAACTGACTTCTTTCTTGCCATATGAGAAATATTCACTGCATCTCTTGTCGGTATTTGCCAAAAACGAAAGTTAAGAACCCTCCACATCGCAGATGACTCATGATAATTATCCAAAAGTCGTAAATATGAAACAATATCTACTATAATTTCTTTTTCATACAATCCGCTCGAAGCAATATACTGATATGGTATATTGGCACTCTTTAATGCTCCAATAATAGGCTTTGCAGATGCATTTGCACGAGTTAATATTGCAAAATCATTCCAACTCAAATTATCTGTATCAACTTTCAAAATTTCATATATTTTTTCTATTATTTTTCTAGCCTCATCATTTTCATCACTTCCTTGGATTACTGCAATTTCTCCAACATAGTCAACTTGCGAACCCAATTTCTTGCTAAGCTTTTTTCCTTTTGGCATACCCTCTGACAATTTTATCTCAAGTCTCTCTGGATTATTTTGTTGGATAAAGTTATATGATAAATCTAAGATATTTTGTGCGGATCTATAATTTTTTGTAAGAAGCACTTCTTTTGCATCACTATAGTCTTTTTTAAATCCTAAAATATTATTCATAGAACTGCCCCTAAAAGCATAGATAGAATTATGAACAACAACTTTTTCCGCCAAAAAATTATGCGTTTTATCTATTTCAAGATCATATACAACCGAATTTGTCTTATGTTCTTTTATATCAATTATTTCATCATAAATAATTTCATTATTTATTTTCACTGGTAAATAATGTCCTAGTAATAAATTTTTTGCGGGCATCACAAGCGCTGGAAGTGTCTGATAATTTAATTTCCCTATTCTTGCCCTTGCTTGAATAACGCCTCCAGTAATATTTTCTAAATTTTTTAAATCTTTTTTAAGCTCAAGTAGATCGTTGCTAACTATTCTTAATCTTTTTCCAATTTTTGCACTTTGAAGTTTATACCCATTTTTTGAAAGAATTTCTAAAATTCTCTTACTTGATGTTTGAATATTAATTTCGTGTTGAATTAAATATGTTTTCATTGATTCTCTTTTGTTTTTTACGTGATCTTTGCTTCTATGTCTTCTTTGACACATATTTAAATTAATTTTTATTCTTTCTTTAGATCCTCTTATCACGCCAGAAAGACAAATATGAAAACTATTTAAATCTATATTTAGATCTTTTGCTAATTTTTGAATTCCGCAGTCAACATCTAATTGTTTATATAATTCTTTCAATTTATCTTCATATATGATAAGTCCTTTTCTATGTTTAAAACAGTAAGTGGGAATGGAATATTTCAAAGAATATAATTGCTCATAAAATCTTGCTTCTTCTTCTGTTTTACAAGATTTTATTCCTATTATTTTGTCTGCCGATCTCTCGAGAGATAGTCTCCAAGAAAGATTTCGCGTAATTCCAATTCTCCAACCGATATCGCTTCTCCACATTAAATAAATATAAAAGAATTTACCTTTAATATTTGATGACGGAACATAACAAAACATTTTATGATTATCTGTAACTCTTATCTTAAATCCTTTTTTTGTTTCTATTGTCAAAAAATTAACATCTTTTTTGTTCTTAAAAACATGATTTACTATTGAAATTCCTATGTGTGATTTTCCTATTGCCGAAAAAACCTCGTCTCCAACCCTTATATTCTTAATTAATTTTTCACCACTTGGTGTTGATATTTTTGAATTTCCTGGCAAACATTGATCATCATCGCCGACTACTGTAATATTGTTTTTTGGATGAGCTAACATTTTGATAAGCTCGTATTGAGCGTAATTTGTATCTTGAAACTCATCTACCAAAATATACTTAAATAATTCCCTATATTTTTTTAATATATTTGGTCTTTCTTTAAAAAGTTTTATACAATAAGTTATCAAATCTCCGAAGTCTAATGAATCATTATCAAGTAATAATTGTTCATACGTATGATAAGCGCTTGCAAGTTCGCTTATTTTTTTTATTTCAAAATTAATACCTTCATCATCACTCTCATTATTATTTAACCTTAGCTTTTGAGCATAGTCCAAGTATTCTTGTGGAGAAATAAGCTCATCTTTACAACGAGAAAAATGTTTTAATAATTCTTTTATAAACTTCGATGGATTTCCAAGTGGCTTATAATAATCTAGATCAAATCTGTCTAGATTTTTCCTCATCATCATAAAAGCACCTGACTCATCAAGCACCTTAAACTTTGCTGGAAGCCCGAGATCTATTCCATCTCTCTCCAAAATTTTCTGAGCAAAAGAATGAAATGTCATTACCCATAGGTCACCATATCCAAATGGTAACTCCCTATCAATTCTATCTTGCATTTCTGCTGCCGCCTTTTCAGTAAAGGTAAGAGCCAATATTTCATCAGGTGCTAAATTTTCAGATTCTATCAAATGCAAAACCCTCTGAGTAAGCACCGTTGTCTTGCCAGTTCCAGCTCCTGCAACTATTAGAAGTGGGCCATTTCCATGCTCTATAGCAATTTTTTGTTGGGGATTAACCTTGATTTTGTCTGATATTGACATAAAAATTATATTTGATACAATAACAACAGAATACACATGAAAAATACCTCCTAATGTTCCGTCTTTAGGCGGTATTTTTCTTTTTATACTCCAATTTACGTTTTAAATTATTTATAAAAATAATCTTATTTTTTGCTTCTTTTTTCAAAAGACTTGAACAAGTATTTATATGAGGACTAATAACTTTTTCTAATTTTTTGTTTTTATATAAGTGTTTAATAAGAGAATAATAATCTCCGTCACTTGTTACGATAATCGCTTTATTGAAATTATTATATTCAAGCATTACATGTAAGACAAGGTCTGCGTCTACATTTCCCTTGAGATTTCCATCTTGATCTGGAATGGTTGGCTTGAAAACAAGTACATAGCCATCCTTTTGTAGAGATGAATACAAGTCTTGGTTTGAAGGAACATATCCAATAAAAATATATGCCGTTTGAACAGAATACTTTTCTCTTAAATAAACTCTAAATTTCTTAAAATCTAGTGACCAGCCCAAATTCTTAATCCCCATATTCAAGTTTTGGCCATCAATAAATCCTATATTGTTTTGTTTTTTTAACATATCCTCATTTTAGCCTTTTTGAAGGGGCTAGTCAAAGCAAGTCTAAATACCTAGCCTTTCTATGTTGACTATCTTTAGATTTAGTTGTAGGGTAAAAATAGATAATCAAATTCCATAGGAGGAAAAATGAAAAGTGTCGGAATGATCGTATTTATTAAGATCTGTGATAAGTTGTTTGCAATCTTACAAAAAAGAGGCGAATACAACTTTGAAAAGGGTCTTAAAGACGGAATCAAGACAGAAAGCTACGCTGGAGCACTGCAAGTAACGGTGCATGGAAAGTGTGAAAATGAGGAAAGTCCCATGGACACACTTGTCAGAGAAACACCCGAGGAAATTGGGATAAACTTTTACAGATGGTTTAAGAAAGACAAATTAGCCTCTCTCACAACATGTGAAAATGCTATTACATACGGTTACATGTATAACGGAGATCCGGAGCCTCTTTTTTCAAGTATTCGGCTCCACTCTGGTAGTGGAGGTCTAATACTCGTAGAAAAAAAATCCATAATTGAGAATCTTCTCCCAGAGAACAAAACCCCAGGTATCAGATATCGCCAAGAATTTCGGATGTTTCCCGATGAAATAGAAGCCCTTAAAAAAGGCTTTGAAATATTCTAAAAACAAATCACCAAATAAACTGTGGTGATAAATCTCAATAATATATAGTTGGGCACTTAGCAAATAGCTTCGTGTCCAATTTTTTATTTATCAAAAACATAACGAGATACCAATATACAAATGAATACTAATTATAAGAATTCTATTTGTATAATTAGTATATTAGTATCAAAATTAGTGTTATTAGTATAATTAGTATATTAGCATCATAACAACATTCGTATCCTTGATTTTTACTCTATTTTTCGCTATATTTATGTATAAGAGCCAATTCAAGGCTTATTTTATAACTAAATATTAATAAACAACTGATTATGGAAATCACTTCAATTCTGATAATTGGAAGTGCTCTAGTAGCAATACTATATGGGGCAATTTCAATTAGATCAATCCTAAAGCTTCCAAGGGGTAATGAAAGAATGCAAGAAATAGCAAGCGCTATTCAAGCTGGTGCAAAAGCATTTTTAAACAGACAATACAAAACAGTGTTTATGGTGGCAATACCACTATTTGTAATTATTGGATTTGTACCAAATCTTGGATGGACTACAGCTACTGCATTTATAATAGGTGCATTACTATCTGCTCTTACTGGATATATTGGAATGAATATCTCGGTTCGTGCAAATGTCACAACTACTGAAGCTGCAAAAACCAGCATGAAAAAAGCACTTGGCGTTGCTGTAAAAGGAGGAAGTATTACTGGGATGCTTGTTGTAGGACTTGCACTTCTTGGAACTGCAGGATTTTATCTTATAACTCGTGACATTCATGCTCTAATTGGATTTGGATTTGGAGGATCTCTTATTTCTATATTCGCTAGACTTGGAGGCGGAATATTTACAAAAGCTGCTGACGTGGGTGCAGATCTCGTTGGAAAAGTTGAAGCAGGAATTCCAGAAGACGACCCAAGAAACCCTGCTGTAATTGCTGACAATGTTGGTGATAATGTAGGAGATTGTGCTGGAATGGCCGCAGACCTTTTTGAAACATATGCCGTTACTTCAATCGCAGCAATGATTCTTGGGGTTTTGACATTTGGTAGATCAAATGAAATGTATATATTATTCCCACTCATTCTTGGTGCTGTTTCAATCATTGCATCAATAATAGGAATTTATTTTATCAGACTTGGAAAATCTCAAAATATCATGATGGCTCTTTACAAAGGCCTTGTTGCAGCAGGAGTTCTTTCTGCAATTGCTTTTTATCCTGTCATAAATTGGGTAATGAAAGATAATGGAAAATATAGTGTAATGAATTTGTATTTAGCATCTATTATTGGACTATTAGTTACTGGTGCTCTTGTTGTAATTACAGAATATTTTACTTCAACAAAATACGCTCCAGTAAAACAAATTGCGCGTGCTTCTGAAACAGGACATGGCACAAATGTAATTGCAGGACTTGCAGTTTCTATGAAATCAACTGCTCTTCCTATTATTGCAATAGTATTAGCAATTCTAGGCGCATATTCTCTTGCAGGATTGTATGGAATTGCAATCGCTGCAGTTTCAATGCTTTCAATGGCTGGAATAATAGTTACTATTGATGCTTATGGTCCTATTACTGATAATGCTGGTGGAATCGCAGAAATGGCAGAACTAGGAGATGATGTCCGAAATATTACAGACCCACTTGATGCTGTTGGAAATACCACAAAGGCAGTTACAAAAGGTTATGCAATAGGTAGTGCTGCCCTAGCATCACTGGTGTTGTTCGCAGATTTTTCTCAAAGTGCAAATGGTGTTCAATTTTTGATAAATGATCCATATGTTCTAATTGGATTATTCCTTGGCGGACTATTACCATATTATTTTGGTGCTCTATCAATGCAGGCAGTAGGACGTGCAGCAGGGGCGGTGGTCGAAGACGTCCGGGCACAATTCAAAGAAAAACCAGGAATTATGCTAAACACAGAAAAACCAGATTATGGAAGAACCGTTGATATTGTTACAAAATCTGCTATTAGAGAAATGATAGTTCCATCTCTTATTCCAGTACTCGCCCCAATACTTGTTGGATTTATATTCGGAGTACCCGCTCTTGGTGGATTACTTATAGGAACAATTGTCACCGGAATATTTGTAGCAATTTCTATGACTTCAGGTGGTGGAGCATGGGACAATGCCAAAAAATATATCGAACTTGGAAATCATGGTGGAAAGGGTTCTGATGCTCATAAAGCTGCTGTAACGGGAGACACGGTTGGAGATCCTTACAAAGATACAGCAGGACCAGCAATTAATCCTATGATTAAAATTGTAAATATCGTAGCACTTCTTATAATCGGACTTCTTATATAATACTGAATAAAAACATAAAGCGCCCTGAGTAAAGTCGAAGGGCGCTTTTTTTAAAAAATAAATTTAATAAAGCTGAGTCAAGTATCACGATATTGATTATAATAATTATAAATGTTATAATTGTGCCGATTTATATAAACAAAAATTTAATGAAAAACAATAAACTACAAAAACCAAATAGCATGAAAGATCTTGCACTGGGCATGATAACTTACAATGCAAGCTCTATTTTGGGGCCACTTATAATTTTTCTTACATTAGGATTTATACTAGATAAATTATTAAATACTAAGCCAATAATGCTGATTTGTTCTGTCTTATTATCATTTATAATCACAAATATTCTTATAATAAAAAACATCAAGAAATTAACAAAAGAACTCAATACCATATACCCAAGTCCAAATGAAAAAGAAGAAAACTTAAAAAAGAATAATCAATAAATATGGAAGGAATATCGTTAGCACCACAAGTGTTATTTTATATAAAATCATTTCCTGTAACAAATTCATTTTTTTGGGCTGTATTTTTGAGCCTATTTTTAATTATAATGCACCTAATTATAAGGATAAGACTTAAAGAAATTCCCGGAAGATTACAAAATGCCTTCGAAGTACTAATAGATGGATCCTATAGCCTTGTTAAAAGTGTCATGGAGAATGATAAAAAAGCAAAAAAAGCTCTTCCCTTAATATTTACACTTTTCATTTTTATAATGATGGCTAATTTAGCTACATTCATACCTGGCCAATCTGCTATTTCAATAAAAACACCAAATGGCAACGTACCACTTTTTAGAGCAATAATGGCTGACTATAGTCTAATTTTTATCATGACAATGATATCTGTAATAACTACTCAAATAGTAGCTATTTTTGTATATGGACCATTTGGATATATATTCAAGTTTATCAATATAAAAGAATTAAAAAATTTCTTTTTAGAGCTACTTAAAGGAAGGCTAAAACTTGGACTACTAGGTCAAGGATTTTTGGATTTATTCTTGGGACTTATGGATATAGTTGGAGAAATTGCAAAAATAATATCTCTATCATTTCGTTTGTTTGGTAATATATTTGCAGGAGAAGTTCTTGGTGCTGTATTTTTATTTCTAGCGCCATTTATAGCTCCTCTGCCAATGCAATTTCTGGGATTACTGACAGCAATAGTTCAGGCATTTGTTTTTTCAATACTAACTTTAATATTTATAAAAATGGCTGGGGACATAGGCCCAGAAGAAGTAAATAGTTAAATTAATTAATATAATTAAACAATTAATATCCTAATATTATTTAGGTAAAAAGGAAAAAATATATGGACGCAGAAGCAGCAAAATATATAGGAGCGGGTCTTGCAATAGGTCTAGCAGCTATTGGGCCAGCTATTGGTGAAGGCTTTATTGGAGGAAAAGCCCTATCTGCAATAGGAAGAAATCCCGAAGCAAGTAATAAAATTGTGCCTTTCATGTTTGCGACAATGGCGGTTACAGAGTCCACTGGTATTTATGGATTGGTAGTAGCATTACTAATTCTATTTGCTTAAAAATTAGAGACGTTTCGCTCTTTTATTAAAGGGCGGAATAAATGTAATTTTTAAAATAAAAAATATGGAATTAATAAATGTTTTAGGATTAGATATCAAAATTCTCATAGCTCAATTTGTAAATTTTGCTATTTTCTTTTTTGTTCTATACAAATTTGCATACAAACCAATACTAAAATTCTTAGATGACAGAAAAGATAAAATTGAAAATGGGATAATTAATGCTGAAAAAGCAGAACAAAAATTATTGGAGATAGAAGATAACGAGAAAAAAATTATAGAAAATGCAAAAATAGAAGCAAAGAATATATCCAAAGATATAATAGACAAAGCAACAATTTTTGCCGAAGATAAAAAGGTCAAAATGATTGAAAAAGCAAAACAAGAAATAAAGACATTAATAGACCAAGAAAAAGGCTCCATAGAAATTCAAAAAGCACAAACCATAAAAGAAATAAAGCGCGAGATTGCAGATATAGTAATTGCATCCTTAGAAAAAATTATAGATAAAAAGCTAAACAAGGAAGAGCTTACAAAAACTATAAAAGAAATCTCAAAAGAATAATATGCAAAAAATTTCAGAAAAAAAATATGCCCTTGCATTATTTAGATCTTTAGAAAATAAAGACCAAAAACACACCGAAGAAATAATCAAAAATTTTATTATTTTATTAGATAAAAACAACAAACTCTCTGTAATTGATAAAATAATTGAAGAATTTGAAAAAATACACAATACAGAAAATCAAATAATAGATGTTGAAACAATTACCGCGACAGAAATGAATGACACGCAAAAAAAGGATGTTAAAAAGTTCATATTAGAAAAAACCAATTCTAAAACCATAAACATAACTCATAATATATCAAAAAAAATACTTGGCGGAATAATAATCAAATATGGAGATAGAATAATAGACTCGAGCATAAAAAATAAATTAAATAATCTAAAAATAGAACTTTTAAAATAATAAATAAACCAATATGGAAATAACAAAAGATTTTGTTGTAGAACAATTAAAAAAACAAATATCCAATATCAAGAACAATATCAAAGAAGAGATTATTGGCACTGTAATTGAAATCGGAGATGGAATTGCAAAAATATCTGGAATTGATGATGCTATGATGTCTGAAATGTTAGAATTTCAAACTGAAAAAGAAAAAATATATGGAGTAGTTCTAAATTTAGAAGACGGACAAGTCGGATCTATTGTTCTAGGAGATTATAGAAAAATTAAAGCTGGTGATAGCGTAAAATGCACCAGAAAAATTCTTTCAATTCCAGCTGGAGAAAATATTATAGGAAGAGTAGTAAATCCTCTCGGGGAAGCTATTGACGGTCGTGGAGAGATAGAAACCGATAAGTTTTATCCTGTTGAAAAAATTGCTCCCGGGGTAATAGAAAGAGAATCTGTAAACGAGCCAATACAAACTGGGATAAAGATGATTGACTCTATTATTCCAATTGGCAAAGGGCAGAGAGAATTAATCATTGGAGATAGACAAACTGGAAAAACAGCAATTGCGATTGATACTATAATCAATCAAAAGGGCCAAAACGTAAAATGTATTTATGTTGCAATAGGTCAAAAAAAATCAAAGATAGCAAACATATTAGAAAGATTAGAAAAATCTGGTGCTATGGAATATACGACAATAGTACTAGCAAGCGCATCTGATCCTGCATCACTTCTTTATATAGCACCATATTCAGGATGTGCTATGGCAGAATATTTTCTAGACAAGGGTGAAGATGTGCTTATAGTTTATGATGATCTATCGAAGCACGCTGTCGCATACAGAGAACTTGCATTGCTTTTAAGAAGACCGCCTGGAAGAGAAGCTTATCCTGGAGATGTATTTTATTTACATTCAAGATTACTTGAAAGATCTTGCAAGTTAAGTAAAGAATTTGGAGCTGGGTCTATTACCGCCCTTCCTATCATAGAAACCCAAGCTAGTGATGTATCTGCTTATATTCCTACAAATGTAATTTCTATTACCGATGGTCAAATTTATCTAGAATCTGACTTATTTAATCAAGGACAAAGACCAGCTATAAATGCGGGGCTTTCGGTTTCTCGTGTAGGATCCTCTGCTCAAATAAAGGCAATGAAGCATGTTGCGGGTAAAATGAAACTTGAAGCTGCTCAATATAGAGAACTTGCAGCTTTTGCACAATTTGGATCAGATCTAGATGAAGAAACAAAGAAAAAACTAGAAAGAGGCAAAAGACTTATGGAGATATTTAAACAAGATCAATATTCCCCATCTAACATCATAAATCAAATTGCAATATTCTTTTCACTTATAAATGGATTATTAGATGATGTCGAAGTAAATAAAATAAAAGAGTTTGAGTCTGGACTATCTAATTATTTAGAAATAAACGGCGGCAACATTGCGAAAGAAATTAAAAAAACCAAAGACCTAAACGATGAACTATCAGAAGAATTAAAACAAACAATCCTCTCTTATAAAAACTCAATATAAATAGCTCCTCCAGCTAATAGCTAATATGGCAAAAACAAAAGAAATAACTAGCAGAATAAAATCTGTAAAAAGCACAAAAAAGATTACAAAGGCAATGGAAATGGTCGCTGCTTCAAAGATGAAAAAGACCATTACCTCTGTTCTCAAAACAAGAACCTATTCAAACTTGAGTTGGGTTACGGTTGTTAATCTTGCAAAATCTCTAAATAACAAACATGAAAAACACCCACTATTAACAAGCAGAGAAAGTATAAATAAAGAATTAATAATACTTATCTCAGCAAATCGTGGACTTTGTGGAAGTCTAAACTCTTCAATAATAAACAAGGCTCATGAATCCATAAAAAAATATTCCGAACCAAACAACATACAAACTGATTTTATTTTAATAGGAAAAAAAGGTAGCTCTATTCATAGACATGGATACAATATTGCTGCAGAATTTGAAAAAAAAGATATTGAAACTTTTATCACAGATGTAAGACCAATAACACAAATGATAATAAAAGAATTCTTATCCGGAAAATATGATAAAGTAATGCTAGCTTATACAGACTTTATAAATCCATTAGAACAAAAACCAAGAATCAAGCAATTAATTCCAGTTGATACCTCTAGTGAAGATCAATATCTAGGAGCAACCGGAAAAAGCGAACTTCTTAAAACAGACTTGGATTATATAAAAACGAAAGAAGATAAATATTTACATGATAAATATGGAAATTACGAATACACCATTGAACCAAATGAGCAAGAAGTTTTAAATGAATTAATTCCTAGATTAATAGAAGTTCAAATTTATCAGGCTATTCTTGAATCAAATGCATCGGAGCACAGCGCGAGAATGAATGCTATGCACAATGCGACAATATCTGCAAACGATTTAATTGACGAGCTAACACTTTACTACAACAAAGCTAGACAATCCGGAATCACATCTGAACTCTCGGAAATAAGTGCTGGCGCAAACGCTCTTAACTAAAAATTTTATTTAAATAATATAATCTTATAATAAATTTATGAAACAACAATTAGGAAAAATAAAACAAATCATAGGGCCAATTATAGATGTGGAATTTGAAGGTGATGTTCCAGAATTATTTACCGCTCTTACTATTACAAAAGACAATAAAAAAATAGTTTTAGAAGTTGAACAACACATTGGTAGTGGTCAAGTCAGGACAATCTCAATGACATCAACAGATGGACTAAAGCGTGGAGACGAAGTTGTAAATACAGGCTCCCCTATTCAAACACCCGTAGGCAAAGAAACTCTTGGAAGAATTTTTGATGTATCTGGAAATGCTATTGATGGAATGCCTTTTAAAGGTGGTGGAAAATTTTATCCAATTCATAGAAAAGCGCCAGAATTTGTAGAACAATCCACCAAAATAGAGGTTCTAACGACGGGAATAAAGGTAATTGACTTAATATGCCCAATTCTAAAAGGTGGAAAAGTAGGACTATTCGGTGGTGCTGGAGTTGGAAAAACAGTTGTTATTCAAGAACTTATAAACAATATCGCAAAGGCTCATGGTGGAGTATCTGTTTTTGCTGGCGTAGGAGAAAGAACAAGAGAAGGAAATGATTTATATCATGAAATGAAAACCGCAAAAGTATTAGACAAGCTATCAATGGTGTTTGGACAAATGAACGAACCACCAGGAGCTCGTGCAAGAGTAGCTCTTACGGGACTTTCAATCGCTGAATATTTTCGTGACGAAGAAAATCAGGATGTGTTACTTTTTGTAGATAATATATTTAGATTTACTCAAGCTGGCTCTGAAGTATCTACCTTACTTGGTCGTATGCCTAGCGCTGTTGGATATCAACCAACACTTGCAACAGAAATGGGCGAATTACAAGAAAGAATTACTTCCACAAACAAAGGATCTATTACCTCTATTCAAGCGGTTTATGTTCCTGCTGACGATCTTACAGACCCGGCTCCAGCTACAACATTCTCTCATCTAGACTCAACTATTGTTTTGTCTCGTAGCTTATCAGAACTTGCAATTTACCCAGCTGTTGATCCGCTTGACTCATCGTCAAACATACTAGATCCAAAAATAGTTGGCCAAGAACACTATGATGTAGCTCGTGGAGTTCAAAAAGTTTTGCAAAGATACAAAGACCTTCAAGATATTATTACAATTTTAGGAATGGATGAGCTTTCAAATGAAGATAAACTTACCGTTCTAAGGGCTAGAAAAATTCAAAAATTTTTATCTCAACCATTCTCAGTTGCAGAAATATTTACAGGTCGTGAGGGAAAATTTGTAAGTCTAGAAGAAACCGTAAAAGGATTCAAAGAAATATTAGATGGTGTGCACGATGAGGTAAATGAAAATAATTTTTATATGAAAGGATCTATTGATGAAATTACAGAAAATTAATAAATATCAATAAACCTAAAATAAACAAAATGACCAACCTAATAAAATTTGAAATAGTTACCCCCGAGCGAACAATACTCAAAGAACAAATTGTCAGCATTACCGTTCCTACAACAGAAGGAGAGTTAACTATTTTAGCTCACCACATTCCTATAGTTTCAATACTAAAGCCTGGAATAATACAAATACGAAAAGATGGTGGCGAAATAGATCTAATGGCTGTCTCTGGTGGCTTCATTGAGGTGCTTAGAAATAAAATTGTCATAATGGCTGATACCGCTGAAAGAGCTCAAGAGATAGATGAAGCACGAGCTGAAGAAGCAAGGCAAAGAGCTGAAGAACTAATGAAAAATATTGAAAAATCAGATGATATTGATTTTGCAAGTATTAGCGCAAATATGGCAAAAGAGCTAGCTAGAATAAAAACAGCCAATAAATGGAAAAATATAAAACATCCACACAATACACTAAATTCAGAAAAAAAGTAAGACAATTAAAAATCCCCAAAATATAATGATTATAGGGGATTTTTTTATTTATAAAACATAAGACTTCACATTGACAATTAATAGATAAGTCTGTAAAATTCTTTTAATAGTTAAATTAGGAGGATATATGCTAGAAAGAATACTGATAAAATGCGATCAAAATTGCTCTACCCGTAATATTGATTGTGAAATCAGAGAAAAGGAGCCTGAGTTAAATCTTAGTCATTTGTTCGAAGATGTATCAAACCAACTACAGCTCTTTACATATACCAATGTCGTGAAAAGCCTTATTTCAAGCATAAGTCTTTTAAGAGATGACGAAGCGAGTCAAATGATATTTATTGCTGATTGTATAGAGCCTCACGTAAAATCTTTATTACAAAAGGCCAAAATAGATAAAGCAGAAAAGGACTTAGTCGCCTCAAATCTAAATGGATTTCTGTATCATATAGCGGATAAAATAATATTAAAAAGCAAAAAAAATCTAGGAGGAACAAATGCGAATTGAACCAGCCGCGAAGAAATTCCAAGACCTTGGTGCAAAAAAATGCATCATCATCAATCATCTCACTAATGTGACGGTGCCTGACATCAAAGAAATGGCTGGGCAAGAAACAGCTTTCTTTGATAAAGATGGCAGAAGGTACTTTGTATTGATCTTTGGTTATCCCGGCAACCAGCAAGTTGCTGTTATCGAAGAAGAAATACCTTATCTTTTCGGCAAACCAAAATACGCACAATGCAAAAAAGGGTGTGACAGAAAAAATCTGTGTCATCAAGGCGCACAGTGTACAATGTAAATATCATAACCGCTGAGTCAAATGATTTAGCGGTTTTTATATCTATCACTTTATTGACAAATAAACACAAAACCAATAAGCTATAGTAAATTAATAAAAAAAAAATAGGAGGCCTCATGAGTGCTAAAATATACGTGTATAAAATCATCATTTATTCTAGTGGTGAGGAAATACTCAACTCCGTAGTTTCAAAAGAGCAATTTGATAATTATGCAACTCTTTTGAAGAAAATGAACAAAAGCAAAGAAAATCCAAAACCAGTTATTCTAACCCTAAAAATATTGGATGATCACTTGCTTATTCTAAGTCATAAAAACGTTGGCCACAATGATGGTCAAACAATTTCAATCTATACCATCCCAAAATCATCACCAAAAATTTCTATAGAAATTGATGTTGAGAAAATAGCTAAGTAAAAAACTTTCTTCGTTAATCATAAACGCCCGGTCAATAACCAGGCGTTTTTTATTTAAAATTATAATTCCAAATTCTATTTTATTCCATTAAGCTATTTTTAACATGTTAAAAGATACATGCCATATTACTTATCTGCGAGCTTATAAAAATTTACTAAAAACTCTAGTGAGGGTAAACAAAATTTTCACGAGGAATGGGTATGACGAGTGCAAAAATTTTGATTTAGCCAAGCGA
>JAEHGL010000058.1 GCA_019248485.1 Candidatus Komeilibacteria bacterium S5_K13
CTTGTTTTTTGTTGTTATTTGACAATGGATCATATCCATTTAGAACTTCTTCACCGTCTTTATACCCATCCCCCTCTGTATCGGGGTTTAGTAAATTTGTTCCAAGATTTATTTCCCAGAGATCCATTAGACCATCTTGGTCTGAGTCTGTGGCGACTTGTTTTCTTTTATTGTCTCTGGGGGAATAGTTGTATTTTATTTCTTCACCATCAGAATATCCATCTCCATCTGAATCAGGATTTTTTGGATCTGTAAAATAAATATTTTCTTCTTGTGTATCACTAAGTCCATCTCCATCTGAATCAAGAGGATTATTATTTTCAATATTTATAGTGCTTGTTGTACTAGTACCTTCTGTTTTTGCAATTTGATTACAACATAATAAAGATAAAAGAGAGAATATTATAATTCTAGTATATAGCCATTTTCTTTGAGCCATGTTCAAATGTTTTGATTTCTCCTTTTTCTATCTGCTGAGGTTTTGTTTTTTTCATATTCAAAGAGTTACCTCTTTTATGAAAATTCTTGTTTTGTTTTGGAGCAAGCTTTTTTGTCGTAAAACCTGCTCGTTTTGTATTTTCTACCATAAATTATTTCTTGTCCCGTCGAATGACGGGATTAAGTTTAAATTTTAATTACTAATTTTTACCAAACACATGTTTGATAATACTTATTTATTTGAAGTCTCAAATTTTTTATTTAATAGATTTCTTTGATCTAATATACCAATTTGTCGCATTACTAAATCTATCTGATGGAAGATAAACCACTTTTGTATCTATTCCTTTTATATCTTTGCTAAAAATATAATTAAATTGTGGCCTAAATAAAAATATTGCAAAATATTGTTGTTTTAAAATGTCTTCAAACTTTTGATACTTTGCTGACTTTTCATCAAAATCAGATGTTTTTCTTGCTGACTCTAAAATAGTATCAATATCAGAGTTGATTAGTAGACTTAAATTAAGTCCATTTTGCATTTGAGAAGAATGCCAAAATGGGTATGGATCCGTATCATATGATAATAATTGCCCATGTAAAAGCACCTGATATTGTCTTGGAATAATTACTTGGGTATTTATTTTTTGTTTTGATATTATTTCAATACTTACATTTATTCCTAAAGCGCTCCACTGCTGCTTAATATATTCCAATATCTTTATATACTCATCATTATCAACACTTGTAATGGTAATTTCAAACTTTTCTGCACCCTTCTTAAGAACTTTGTCAGTCTCATCCATTTTAAAACCATAGTCACTGAGAAGTTTTTTGGATTCCTCAATATCATATCTATCCTCTCCCGGTGCTATTATAAAATCTAGTGGTCCATATGCTTCTTGATCTTTTATGCCCGTGTAATTAATAAGATCCTTTTTATTTATTGAAAGACTAAGCGCTTGCCTAACTTTCGTATCTTTCAAAAATCCATTTTGTCTTGGATTAAAAAACAAAGCAGTATATTTTGGCGTATCAAAGCTATTGGTAATTTTATTTTTGAATCCTTTTATTTTGGAAAAATCAAATTTAGATATAGAAGATATTGCATCTACTTGACCATTATTAAAAGCGTCGATAAGACCATCTATATCTGCATAAAATCTAAAGTTTATACCCTTTATATAGGGTCTTTTATCATAATAATCTTCATATGCAACAACTCTATATTGTTTTATGATTCCATTTGAATCTTTTTTAAAAGAATCAAATCTAAACGGACCACTTCCTATTGGCTTTCTATTGAGCTCAGTAAGCATATAATTCTCATAAGAAACACCCTGCCAAGCATGTTCTGGCAAAATTCCAAATGTTAGAAGTGAAGTAAATTTATCAAAAGGCTCTTGAAGTGTAAGTTTGAATGTGTCATTAGATTGTTTTTCAAATACCACGCCTTGAAATGTTCTATAAAGTGGACTTTTGTAATTAGCATCTTGAATAAGAGACAATGTAAATCCAACATCGTCTGGGGTTAGATTAATTTCATCATGCCACAGAATGTTATTTCTTAATTTGAAAATATAAACTTTTCCATCAGCGTCAACAGAATAATCTTCTACTAAGTCTTTTTGCAATTTACCGTCTTTGTCTATCTTAAAAAGTCCTGAAAAAATTAATTTGCTTATATCTCTATCTGCATCATTTGACTGAGAAAGTATTGGATTAATATATTGCAGAGACCCAAGAAGTCCTTCTGTATATTCTCCACCATAAACCGGGCGTTCTATCATTTTTGATAAAATAATTCTAGAACAAAACCAAACAGAGGAAAATAAGAATACAAATAAACATATATTAAATATTTTTCTTTCTTTTTCGCTGAGAAAGTGTTTGACCTGCTTAAATTGTTTTGCGCTAGGCACTCTTTTATCTGAAAGATCAAAAATCATTTTTTTATCCTCATTTTTACTAAAAAAATTCTGAACTTTTTGAGCGATAAAAAAATCAAAATACCTAGATACCTTTAAATGGAATCTT
>JAEHGL010000059.1 GCA_019248485.1 Candidatus Komeilibacteria bacterium S5_K13
GTATACTTATATTTCTCAATGTCTTCATCTGAAATTGAAGCATCTATTTCTTGACCAAGAAGTTTTGATTTTTTTAATATTTCTAAATTCCTTTCCAATTTTGGTTTTGGTCTAGCAACTTTAGATCCCCTTGGACAGTGTATGTCTTTAAAAACGTTTTTAAATTTACCACTCTTAACAATGTCTAAAAATTCATTAACTTGTTTTCTTATCTCTACCCATTCTTCTTTAGTTGGTCTCGCGTTTATAGATACATTTATATGCCTACCCAAAAAATTAAATGAATAATTTCTTCCGGGAATAAAAGTTAATTTATTACGTAATATATAAAATGTCATTGTCTGTTCAAATGATATTGGAAATTCATATTTGTCTAATAAACTTTTTGATTCTATACCCAGTTGAATCATGTTTCCAGCTTCATTTGTCCTCATGTCTTCATGATGCCAATTTTTTAATGATTCATCACTATTAAAACCACATATATCTATGTTAAGTTTTTTTCTTATCCCAATGACATCCTTTTGAAATTCTGGTTTCATAATCAATAATTCAAGATCGTCTCTATTTATTTTGACTATTTTGCTTGTTATATCTATTGATTTCTTTTTCATATTTATACAATAATATTTTTGTATGTATTTGTCAATTTTGGTTATCAAAAATTGGGAATCGAGTGTCTCATTTGTCTCATTTTGTGTTTTAGACCCCGACCTATATGCCTTTACGAAGCACAAAAAAAGATGCTAAAATACCTTTATAACATCCACTATCTGGGGTACCTAACCAACCTGGCCCGCCAAAAATCGAAATCGCATTTTGAAGCCGAATCGGGGTCGGCACGAAGTGCCGACACAAATGTATTCCCCCCAAAAAATCCTGAATCTGAAAGGGTTCGCCACGCTCCGCGTGGCTCCTCGTTTGCCAATACAATTATGAAAAATCAAACCAAAAAGTTTTTTATTTATACTCGCAAGTCTACGGACGACAAAGACAGACAAGTCCGCAGTATTTCTGACCAATTAGCGGAATTGAAAAGTTTAGCGTTGAAAGAACAAATTGATGTTGTTGATGTCTTTGTCGAAAAGCAGACCGCCAAAATACCAGGCCGTCCTGTGTTTAACGAAATGATGTTGAGAATGGAAGCGGGCGAAGCGTCTGGTATTTTGGCGTGGCACCCCGATAGACTTGCGAGAAATAGCGTTGATGGTGGAAAAATTATTTATCTCGTTGATACTGGCGTGATTAGTGAAATGAAATTTCCAACTTTTTGGTTTGATCCGACACCGCAAGGCAAGTTCATGCTTTCAATCGCTTTTTCGCAATCCAAGTATTATGTAGATAATTTGTCAGAAAATATAAAGCGAGGTCACCGCAACAAAGTGAAAGACGGAATATGGCCTCAAATGGCTCCGCTTGGATATGTGAATAAAAATAGAAGAATTATTCCCGATGAAAATATCGCACCTTTAATCAAGAAAACATTTGAGGCATATTCGTCTGGGTCTTTCACTTTGCGCCAACTCCGCGATAAATTTAACGAACTTGGATTGAAACGAAAAAGCGGAAAGGAACTTGCGGTGTCGAATTATCAAAAACTTTTGAAAAATCCAATTTACACAGGTTTAATGCTTTACAATGGCGAAATCCATGAGGGCAAACACGAACCGATTATTTCAAAGAAACTTTTTGATTCCGTTCAGGAAGTGATGATGAGAAAATCTAAACCGAAAGGAAAAGGACTAAAGCCATTTTTGTATAGAGGATTTTTCCGTTGCGGAGAATGTGGCTGTTTCATTACTACCGAAACACAAAAAGGTCATAATTATCTCCGTTGCACCAAACGGAAAAATCCTTGTTCACAAAAATATACTCGTGAGGAAATCATCACTTCCGAAATTCAAAAAGAAATCAAAAAAGTTTCTTTGCCAGACGATTGGACTAAATGGATGTTAGCGGAAAACGAAAAAGACAAATTAGTGGAAGCCCAATCGTCTACGCTTTTTGCCGACAAAACAAAAGTCGATATTTCTCTTTTGGATTCTAAAATAGAGAAGCTGATGAACGCTTATCTTGAAAACGCACTTTCGATAGACGAGTATCGAGATATGAAAAATAAACTTGTGAACGAAAAACAGCTTCTCAAAGAGAAATTATCGGCTTTTGAGCAAAAAGCGAATAATCGGTTCGAACTTACCGAAAAGTTTTTGAAATACAATATAGAATTGGCAAACGAGGGAATAAATGAAGAGAAACTTCATTTATTCAAAAAAGTCGGTTCGAACTTTATTATTGAAGCTCGAACCGTACTTTTTGAGCCACGCGGAGCGTGGCGAACCCTTTCAGATTCAGGATTTTTTGGGGGGGAATACATTTGTGTCGGCACTTCGTGCCGACCCCGATTCGGCTTC
>JAEHGL010000060.1 GCA_019248485.1 Candidatus Komeilibacteria bacterium S5_K13
TAATCTTATAAAATCTTCATATTTTTCTGCAAAAAGAGAGCTTTGTTTTTCTTGAAGTTTGGCTCTACTTGCTTGATCTGGTAGAACTGGATTTTTTACAACACCCTGATGTATTGCTTCAACTAACGGGTAATCAGAAACTGTTTGAACAAAAATTTCACCTCTATTATTTTTTGGTGTTGCGGTTACATCAATTTGTAATGCCAATTTTTTACCTTTTTGTAATAATTTATTATGTATGTCTTCAATAGATTTAAACCATGCCATTTTTGGATCGTGTATATGGTGGGCTTCGTCGTTTATAACCATAAGTTCATCAACATCTCTAACTATTTCTCCTAAATCTACTTTTGAATCATTTGTCTTTCCAACCACTTTATTACCAAGAAAATAGTTTGAAGTGTCTTCATCTTCAAAGCTTGATTCATTTATACTACCCTCATATACTCTATGAATATTTGTAAGAAAAATATTTCCTGATTTTGAAATTGTACCAACTTCATCTTGTAAGTGAAGCTTAATTTGAAAATCATCTTGCCAATTTTGTCCGCAATAACCATTATCTGGTAGAATTGGATCTTCATAAAATATTTTTAATCCCTCAAAATCATTTTTTATTCTATCCAAAACAATTATGTTCGGAGTTATTAATAAAAAGTTTTTTGAAAGTTCTGAATTTTCTTCATATAACTTATGAAAATAAGACCATGCAAGAAGTAAACTCATTACTTTTGTCTTTCCTGCTCCAGTAGCCATTTTAACAACAAAACGAAGCCAATCTTCTGTAAACATATTTGGACTTACTCTACCCAACTTATCAAATTTAATTAAATCATATTTATTTTCAACTTTTTCTACATCATAAAGCCAAATAATTGTTTCCACCGCTTCTCTTTGTGCAAAATAATATTGAAAGGAAATACTTGTTCCGTCTTTAACAAAAATAGTATGGGGTTCCTTAAACCACCAATTCAATAAAGCTTTTGAAGTTTCACTCGCTCCTTCATAATTATTTTTTCTCCACCCATCAATTCTTTCCCTTAATTCAGGAACAAATGGTGGTAAAAGTTTTTCATATCCCTTTTCTCTCAAATCCTCGTCCGCAGGAAACCATCTAATTGATGGATCAAGTATTTGAAATTTATCTTTTGGAAAGTCTTTATGTAGTGCCATATAATTATTATTTATAATCCCTGGTTCATCCAATCAGTTACATCTTTGGGTAACCCATATGAAGCCCAATTATTTGTTACTTCTATAATCAATAATTTATCATTTACATCTATAACTTTCATTAATTCATTTCTTATTTGTTCCGATGATAAATCTGTCTTGACTAACCACACGGATTTTAATGGTTTTGCCCAAAAAGTAGCTGTCTTTATTGTATCTATTAGACGTTTATAATCTACTATTTTTTCCGGTTTTATTAAATCGTAAGATATGAGATATGTTTTCATAAAATTTAATTAAGATTATAATTTTTAGAAGATTCAATTAATCCCTTTTTCACTTCAGAATCAGAGATAGAGATAGGCGAATCTTTTTTTTCTTGTTTTGATCTTAATGAGAATATATCATCAATTGATTGACAATATTTTATATTAACTTTATTAAATTTTGATAAATCTTGTATTAAGTCATCTCGTAAACAATTATCATCGCTTGTTTTATAATCATCATCATCTGTTATAAGATAGAACATATCATCTTTCATAATTGTCTCTGAATTAAAAAAATTTAATAAGGTTTCAAACGCTATACAGTCTACATCTTTCAGATGTTGACTTTCTGTTTTTTTATCTAGTTTTGTGCTTGGAGCCTTCTTCATAAGTGATCTCTCTATTCCTTTTAAAATAATATCGTTGTTCAATTCTAATATTTTTGTATTTTTATGTTGAAAAATGCTATTTATGTTTTTTTCTATATTTTCATAAAAAACCTTAACTGTTTTTATAATATTTTGTCTATCTTCTTTAGTTATTTTATCAATCAAAAGACTATTTGTATTTTTATTTTTCGAACCTTTTCCACCAGTTTTTTCTTTGTCTGTAATGCCTAAAATGTATTCTATAGCTATTTGATTTTCAATACTACTTAATAACTCTTTCTTCCAAAATTCAAAATCTTTTTGAATCTCTCTTAAAATAACTACTGGGAATATCAAAAAAATCTTATCATTATTTAATTCTTTATTTAATTTATCAATAATTTCTAAACTAAAATCCGAGTATAAAATGTTAAGAAAAACCGAAGTATCTATAAATGCGAACTTTCTTCCCTTTTTAACTTTTTTTGAAATCTTTTTTATCATATGCTTATTTCAATTACTTTCGTTGTGTCATTACCAAAAATGTCAATAACCTTTATTGCTATTTTGGTTTTCCCCTTGGGCATTTCTTTT
>JAEHGL010000061.1 GCA_019248485.1 Candidatus Komeilibacteria bacterium S5_K13
AAAATGTATGTCAGAGGCATGTAGAGAAATGGCATCATCAAATATTTCTTTTAATATTTCTGGTGCTACAAATTTTTGCTCCTTTATAATTTGAGAAAATCTTGTTTCGAGCGGTTGTATGTAGTGAATAAAATTTGCATCTATATCTTCTGATGATGAATAGCCAAGAAATATTTTTTTATCGGGAAAAATTTTTTTCAATGATTTCAATAAATTTTTTTGTTCCGGATTATCAGTGGTGATTAATATATCTTTTTCGTTTTCATTGAAATAAATAACCCTAAGTTGTTTTCCTATGTCTTCTGGGATTTTTTTAATAAATTCTTCTGGGGCAGGATTTGAACTTAGGTCAACGTAAGGAAGTTTATAATATTCCGCAATAGCCTGACCCAAAAGATTCTTTGTTATGAGTTCTTGAGAAAGTAGTATGTCTACAAATGAAGATCTATGTGTTTTTTTGTATTCATCAACTTTTGTAAGGTCTTTTTCACTAATGTAATCTTCAGTTAAAAGAATTTCTCTTAACTTTTTTTCTTCTATTTTCATAGTTTAATGTTACTTTGTTTTTATTTTTATTTAAATTTATTTTAATTTTCCTTTTACTTTATCAACTATAGAAGATATTGGTGTATTTGATTTTATACAATAATCTTCTGCTCCATACTCTTTTGCTTTTTTTATATCTTCTTCTTGTCCCAGGTTAGACAGTATTATTACAGGAGTTTTAATGTTTAAATTTTTTAATTGAGCTAAGACCTCATATCCGTTCATTTCAGGCATCATGAGATCTAAAAGTATGAGATCGAATTTTTGTTTGCTTACTTTTGAAATTGCATCCTTTCCATTTGAAACAGGTGTAATAGAAAAACCAGCTTTTGATAATTTTAATTCCAAGGCTTGTCTTATAGGTTTTTCATCTTCTACGATAAGTATTTTTTTTGATGTTTTTGGCATTGTTGTTTTGAAATTTGCGACATTATGACCACTTAATTTTATCAGAATATATGACAATTAGCAAAAACAAATATCGACATAAAACAAAGCTGGTGATACAAATCTTCCGCTTAGATTAAAGAAAATGACCAGCAAACAAATAACGCACTTTTCAAAGATTTATTGAGTTATGTTACTTTTAAATATTGCAACTACATATATAATAAAAGCAATACCCGGCACAGAAACAATAATCAACATTTTTAAATAATGAGGGGCATAATATTAAACGCTCCTCTTTTTTTATCAAAAAATAATCCTTATAGTGTTAGGTGTAGTTGTAGTTATCCTAATTGCAACAATAGTATTGCAACTTACAGGAATTATACACATTAATATTAATGCATCTAAAGTAAAAGTTCTTGATTTAAGCAATAAAAAACTTGGGACAGTGCCTACTTATGTTTTTGATGATATAAATTTAGAAGAATTAAACATTTCTAATAATCAAATCACGGTTGCTATACAATCAGAAGTAAGAAACTTAACAAAGCTTAAAATTCTAAACGCCAGCAATAATTTAATGGCAGCAGTGCCAGCAGAAATTGGACAGCTACAAAATTTAGAAATTCTCGATTTATCAAATAATCAACTTACTGGTTTGCCAAACGAAATAGGAAATCTCAAAAATTTGAAAACATTCAATGTATCTGGAAATAATTATTCTCAACAAGATCTCGATTATATTATTAGCAAACTTCCTAGCTCTGTAAATATAATAAAATAAGGGAATAGCTTTTATAAAAAGATTTAAGAAAAGAAAAGGGGCTGCCTCAGAAATATCTGAAACAGCCCCAATGGAACTAAGCATTAAATTATTTCATAAAGATCCCTCGCCCGAGTCATTTTTAAACTAACACCAGCTTTAACTGTAGGAGCGGGATCTTTCAAAAATATAAAGACTCTTTTCTCCTCTCCCTCTGCATTATTTGGATATTGACCACATATCTGTTCTTTAGAAATACTGTCAATAATAAATCCCGCAGGTAATTTTAACTCAAATTTTACTCCGAGTGATGTTGTAATAACCATTGGGATTACCACAAATATTGGCTTAACAACCCTTGGAATACTTTTGACTTCTTTTTTCATCTTTCCTCCTAATTTACTCTTTTGAAAATCATTTTTAAAATAACATATTATTATAGCATATATACATATAAACGTCGATGGCTCGTTCTCTCTTGTGTCAAATGCGACATAGAAACAAATTCATAGGGCGTCTTCATATTTAATGATAAATGAGGTCTAACTTTGTGATAATATTCAATATAT
>JAEHGL010000062.1 GCA_019248485.1 Candidatus Komeilibacteria bacterium S5_K13
GGGAGTAATTGAGCAATCTGTATTAGAATCAGAATTAGGAGAAGACTTTTATAAAGACTTCGAAACACAAGAAGAACTTGAATCTGCAATAGAAGAAGCAATGCTAGATTTTTACGCAGAAGATTATTAATACTAAAAGGATAACAAAATGATAAATGAATACGCAATAGCAAGAACTTTTGGATTAGCAATGATAACACCATCAATAGGATACTTGACATATGATGTTAAAGGTATAGCAATAGGATTTATATTGCTTGGAACAATATTATTTATATCAAACATGAAAAAGGCTTAAAATGTGTACTAAACCATTAGACCAAAGAACTGTAGCTTATCTTAAAAAACAACAACAATTAACAATGAACAGCAAATGTATAGTTGAACCATTCAAGACATCAACATCTACAATTAATCAAATTAAAGATGCATTATCAGCTATTGAATCACCTTCATTAGCGCCAGTAATTAATAAATCTAGAACATCAAAATATTAAGGAAAAACAAATGGAAAAATATGAATGTATGAATTGTCACTAAATTCACAACTTAGATGAATATGAAGACACAGAATGTGATGGTGATGTATTTGATAAATGTCCAATATGCAAAAAAACATCTGTACTTATTGAAGTAGATGAAGAAGTATTGCTTAATCTGCAAGATACAAGACAATACCACAAAGACACATTATATGAAGTAGTATGTCAAGTTAAAGAGATGCTAGACACAGACAGATCTATGTCAGATATAAAACAATATCTAAAATCTATAACTGGTAAAGACCATCAAATGTCAGAAATATATGCATTAGTATATGCATATGAATTCATGGAATCAATTAAATAAAATTCAACAGAGATATCTAATAAATAACGATATCTCAATTGAGTTTTAAACTCAAAAATAAACACATAAATAAAAGGAAAACCAAATGGCAAAAGAATTAGTATCAATGAATGAAGTAGCAGTAGATGCAAAAGTATCAAAAGCTAAAACAGTTAAAGCACCCAAAGAAACTAAAGTTAAGGAAGTTAAAATGACAGCATTAGAAAAGAAAATCGCAGAGAGAATGTTAGCTAAAGAACAAGCTAGAACAGCTAAAGATGAAGTGTTAGCAAATAATGAAACATATGTTGATTATCTTGTTGATAAAAAGATAGAAAACAACAATGTAGTGCATTTGGATGTAATCATCAATCAAATCAATGCAATGAAAACAATCTTAGCTCAAGATGGAACTAAATTCGCTATCCATTGTTATCCAGTTGCAGAATCAATCTTTGGTGCAGTAGGTTCAAGATTGTTAGCTATTGCACAAATAGCTGGCGCTATGTTCACAAGCGAGAGACAAGCTGAATTCACAGCTTTAACAGGTATTGACTATCTTATTGCACTTGATGCATATCACAAATTAGGTAGACCAGCATACTTCAGCAAACAAATGACTTTAGTTGATGAATTACCATTCCAAGAAGGTTATGATATTCCATTAATGGCAGTAGCTGCAGCATTAGGTTTAGACACAGATGAAGCAAAACTTATCACAGATGCTAAATTAACTAACCACTTCAGCGCCAGTAGAAAGAAAGCTCAAACTAAACTAGATGAGTACAACAGAACACCAGTTAATGCAGAAGATTCGGCATTTACTATGGAAGATTAATTCTTCAAAAGCCTGAGCAAGCTATAACTGCTCAAAACCAAAATTAAAATAAGGACCGACAAAATGACAACAAAAGAACGAATAGCTTACCAAATTAGCTTAGGAAAGTTATCTATGCCTAGAATAAACAATCTTGAATCTAAGTTTGGATCAACAGTGTACAAAGAGATAGAAGCAATGTTTGAAGCAATGTTTCATACATATCTAAAGAAAGGTGCTCATATCAAACCTAATGTAGAGCCAGCACACACAGTTGCAATGCCATATTGGGCTAAGCGAATCAAAAACCCAAAAGCTCATAATCTGGCGCTTAAGGTACTATCTAAGAATAACTGGATAGTAGTATCAACAAGACCAGGTAACAATTGGTCATCTGCATATTTAAATGAAGCAAAATTATTAGAATATGTTACTAGAGAAGTACTTGATAATGTAAGAATGCATAATAAATTCTTTGATTATAAGCTATCTAATACTGTATCTGTATCAAGCACTAAAGTTACTCAAAATGGTAATAAACTTGACTCAGGTTTAATCAGAAATGGATTTATGAAAACAGGTAATACAGAGTTTGCATTCAATACAAACCA
>JAEHGL010000063.1 GCA_019248485.1 Candidatus Komeilibacteria bacterium S5_K13
TTCATTGGGTGGCCATAATTTTAAATTATCATTTTTGAATCTTTGAACCACATGAAAGTGTGTATGTGATATTGTTTGTCCTGCTGCCTCTCCACTATTCGTGGTTATATTAAAACCATCTGAATTGAGGATTCTTTTTATATTCTTGGCTATGCGTTTCGCGATTATTATCATTTTGCTAATTATTTCGTCATCAGTGCTTTCGGGCATTTCAAAATGTTTTTTTGGTAACACCAGAAAATGTCCAGCAGTAACGGGGTTCATATCAAGGATTACAAAAACATGTTCATCTTCATAAATTTTGTAGCTTGGGATTTCTCCATTTATAATTTTGCAAAAAATACAACTCTCCATTTTATAATATTAAATAAATAAGGATTTATTTGAAATTGCCATTCGGCCCCGAACCTTATGGCCGAGGGCAAAATTCATCATTCATTATTCAAAATTGTTTACTCCCACTCTGGTTTAGCTATTTTTATAAACCACTTTGTTATTATTGTTAATATTAGCATTGTGATAAAAAATATAAACCATTCTTTTAAATATGTTTTAAGGAATTGATCGGCAATTACAGCGATTATAAAGGATATTCCGATTGATCCCCAGTAATCTCTAGGCATATTAAAAAACCATTTGCTATGCCAAAATATATGGTCACCCTTAAAGTTTTTTATAGTAAAATGAGGATTTACAATAAACCATAAATAATCCCAAATGACTACAAAGATTAAAAAAATACAGACAACATCTATTTCAGCGAGCAAGTTCCAATTAGCACCAAAGAAAAATGGTAAATGAAATATCAAAAATACAAAAGAAAACATTGACAAATGATATCCCGTAAGTTCTTTTCCGCTCATTATTTTTTTGTATAATTTTGTATACCATTTTTTTGGATCTGGTCGCCATGTTGGTATATTTTTTGCCCAACCATTTGTTCCTTCTATTTGTACCTCCAAAATTGCAAGCACGAGAGCCATTATGAATACATAAACAGCCTTGATTATTATTGTTGTCATTTTTTATTTTATTATTTGAATTAATTTATTATAAATGGAGATTCTGGATCTATTTCCCATCTTATTTCATCAATATCTTCTATTTTGTTTGTGCCTCTATATAATTTATTTGGTAGATTAATAGACCACGCAGGGGTGATTGATGTGCATTTGTATCCGTGGACAACACCAGGAGGAACAATCATACACATTGGATTTTCTTCGCCAGCAGTAATTTCCATATACTCATTGTAAGTACTACTTTCTTTTCTGTTATCCCATAAATATAATGTAAATTCTCCAGGGCCAACAAATACAAAAAAATCAGCTTGATATTTGTGTTCGTGAGGTCCACGAGTAACTCCCGGATTTGTCATAGAAATATAGCTCATTACTGGTCTGTAAGATTCAAATTCAATAGATTCTTTTTCTATTACATCAATGTGAGGACCAACAGCACTTTGTGTAACTTTGCTTATTTTATAATCAATTTCATCTTCTCTATAAATTTCGCATAACCACCCTCTATCATCTTTGTATTTTGTAAGTTTTTTTGTGTATAATCCCTCAATCATCTTTTTATCATATTAATAATAAAATATATTATAGACCAAATTAATATTACAATTAATAATATGTTAAGGTCAAATGAGTTTGAGATAAAGCCTGGTCTTACAATCTCAATCAAAAAAAATAACACAAAAGCTGATATTTGTAAATATAATATATTTAATAATATTTTTTTTAGCATATTATAAGTTTAGTTTGTTTTTTAATTTTGAAATAGGCTTTATTAATTCGATATATGTTTCTTTTAAGAGATTTTTTGTATGATTGTGCTCTGCTTCTTTTGTTGTCTAAATATATTCTTGCATCAATAAATTTAATCATTGGCTTAATACTTGTCGCTGTTGAGCTTGGAGAAGAGATCATAAATTTAAGATTGCCATTTTCTATTTTTGCATTTTTGAGATTTATGAAAATATTTTTATTATTTTCCAGTGGATAACTATCAAAGGTCCATTCACTTTCATTTGTTTTAATGCTTATATTTATTGGACTGTTGTCTGGATTGTTAAGTGCGACATTGATATTTGCTTTATCAAATTTGATAGGTGCTCGAAGGTCAAAATATACAGGGTATTCTATTATTTGAAATCCACCACTTGTTTTGAGTGTGCGATGTTCTGGGTATAGAATACTAAACATTGGAGTTTTTTGTTTTAAGTCTGATGTTAGATTTAATTCCC
>JAEHGL010000064.1 GCA_019248485.1 Candidatus Komeilibacteria bacterium S5_K13
TCTTTATTTAAAAAACTGCCCCAACGTCTTTTCATTTCACGAATACCAAGAGATGGTTTTTCTTTATAATCAAAATTTTTGAAGACTTCTATAAGTCTTTCCTGAAAAATCTTATTACTTCTTTCAACGATCCAATTATTTATAATCTTTTTATTGTAATTGCTATTTGAAACTTTTTTTGTTGTATATACAATCAGTTGCCCCTTTAACAAATTCACAGAGTTCTCGTTGGCTCTCTTGATAAGTATTTTGTAATGTCTTCCTAAATATAAATATCCCTCTCCTGATATATATTCCTTTTTGTATATTTTTCGTTGATACTTCTTAAATAATGAAAGTTGTTTTTCTAGCCAAAACCATTTTCTTTGCAAAAATTGTTCTATCTTTTCTGCGTCTGCATTTTTTGGACATTTAACAATTATGCGAAGCTCAGGGGTAACAGTAAGACTTAGTGTTTTACGATTTTGTCTTATGAGTTGATACTCGTATACAAATGTTCCAAAAATAAACTTATTCATATGTTTACATAAATATTTCAAAATTGTTTTCTGCTAATTGCATAATTTTGTCAATTGTTGATTTTATAAAATCATTATCAATATTTAGTCCCTTTTCTTCTTTTACTACATCATACAAATAATCATCTATACTATTTCTAATCTTACGCTTTACATCAATATTCTTATACCAATCAACTATTGCCTCACGTTTAATAATAGAAAAGATATCCAAAACAATTGAAATATATTCATCATTTTTAATTTCTAAATTACCAAATAAATCTTTTAAATTACGATAAAAAATATCTGCTCCATTATTTGATTTGATTTCATTTGGAAGATCTTCGTCTTTTTTATTTATCAAATCATCGCGAATTAATTTCATTTGTTTTAGAGCTTCTATATCTGCAAGCTTTTCTAATCTCATTTTTTCAATAATCTCTGATATTCTTTTAGAAAATTTTTCATAGAATTCTGGATCACTTTCATATTTTTCTGAAATTGTTTTTTTCATTTGAGCTTCAATTGCTTCTGCCTTTGATTTATTTGATCCTAAACTATCTACAGCTTCTTCGAATTGTTTTCTATCTGTAATATTTACTTGCTTTGTTAGTAATTCAACACCACGAGCATCAACGTATTTGTCGAGAATATTTATAAGGGACTGTTTGTATTCTAATAAATCAACTCTATCTGCATACTTAAGACTTGCAGATTTACGTAATTCCATGAATTTCTTAAGTTCTCGTCTATACAAATCAAGATGTTTAAACTCACGAACAAAATCTTGTAATACAAAACATTCGTTAAGACTTTTAATAAAAGCATTTAAAGATTTGTAAAATGTCTCTCTTCTTGGATCGTCTTTAAGAAACTGCAAATATACTTCGTCATCTTTTGACCCCTTAACCTCATTAAAAATATCGTGTACAGCAGAATAATTTTGTTCAAGTTCTTGTATTTTATCATTAACATCAATGAGTGTTCCTTTTACATCTATTTCTTCATAGTTACCAAATAATTTCATTGCTGTATTTATGTTTTTTGCATTTTCAGAATAATCAATAATATAACCAGCTGTCTTTGGTTTTTCTTTTGTATTCTCAAAAAGACGGTTTACACGAGCTATGGCTTGTAATAAATTATGGTCACGTAAATCTTTAGCTAAATAAAGAACTGTATTTCTAGGAGCATCAAAACCAGTAAGTAGTTTATCTACAACAATAATAATTTCTATTCCGTCATCATTATATTTAAAACTATCAATAACATCTTTTTCATATTTTTCTACGCTACTATGATTTTTTCTTACAGAATCTAAATATGAAACAACTTCTTTTTTATGTATATTTTCTTCATTACCATCTTCATGTTCATCTGAGATTATAACTGCTGTTCTAATTTTTCCACGATTCTCAAAAAATTTCTGAAATAAAATAGCAGAAAACTTTGAAGGAGCAACTATCTGAGCTTTAAGTCCTGTATTTTGAAAGTTTTCTATAAAATGTTTTTCTATATCATATGAAATCTCAACAATACGTTGAGGATTGTCCTTGATGATTTTTGTACCTATATATTTTTGCAATTCCTTTTTTTGTTTGTCATTTAAATCTTCTGTAATTCTTTCAACTTGTCTGTCTATCTGTTCTGCATTTTGTACTAATTCAACATAACGACCCTCGTATATAAGTG
>JAEHGL010000065.1 GCA_019248485.1 Candidatus Komeilibacteria bacterium S5_K13
AATTCAAAAGATGACTTATCTCGCATTGATTACAAAATAAAGTTTAATAACCACTTACTAACTCATATCAAACAATTAGAAAAGAGAAAGCCTGTTATTATTTGCGGGGATTATAATGTAGCACACTCCGAAATTGATCTTGCTAGACCACGTGAAAACGAAGGAAGTGCAGGATTTACACAAGAAGAGAGAAATTGGATGAGTAAATTTCTAAAATCTAATTTTGTAGATACATTTCGAGAACTTAATCCAAAAAAAATTCAATACTCTTGGTGGAGTTTTCGTGCAGGAGCAAGGACTAGAAACGTAGGCTGGAGAATTGATTATTTTTGTGTATCAAAAAAGTTTATGAAAAATATAAAATACGCTTATATATTAGATAAAGTAATTGGTTCTGATCATGCGCCAGTAGGGATAGAGATTTCAAATTCGAAATCATAAAATCGAGATTAAAAACAAATTTTAAAATTCTAAAAATTCAAATTTCAAACCCCATGCTTAGCAATAAACGTGGTTTTTTTAAATAAAAAAGACCCACATAAACTCGTGGGCCTAAGATGTCTTTGCGTATTAATTATTTGTACAATATCGCAATAGAAGCTTGCTGTTGGATGCCATCATGACAGAGCATTCTAGTATAACTCATCTTAATTATTTCCACATTTGGATTCCTTAAAATCCAATTATTGACTTTTTCTTCAAGTACGCTGGCTACGTCTGAATCATGTCGTAGACCAGATTCAATAATAATAAACTTTTGCATGATAAACCTCCATTGTTTTGATTCGGATTGTGGTGCTGTCTGAAGCTCAACAGATACTTAATAAAACTGCATCTGTTTTTTGCTTTTTGAAAATGGAATAAACTTTTGCAGCGCAGAAGAAGGTAGTAAATGCAAAGATCCACCAAAAGACAGATTGATAACTTCTCAAAAACGGCAAACACTGATATGGAAAGACTCCGATGACATATCCAAAAAAAATTGAATTAATCACCATCAAAACATCCAAGTGTCTAAGAATTTGGTAATCACACTGCTTTATAAGGGTTTTTATGGTTTTAAACCCGACAACATAAGCCACGACCACCATGGACACAAGAAATAAAAATCTTATGTCCAAATCAAAGGCTGGATTCCATGCCTTAAGATTGTTTGGCGACAAAAATGCCAATGCAATACCCATTAATACTACGGGCAACAACGACACTATCCTTTTTGATATGCTCATTTTATCCTCCTTTGGATTGTATGATTTTTTATTACTACAAATATATCACATATAATCATATTTGTCAATATTGTACAAACAACAAAAAAACAGCTCAATAACCGCATTCTCTAAACCCTAAACACTAAATACTAAATACTACCCATATAAACAGAAAAACCTCCCACTTGAGGTCCTATTTTTGTTTGTTTTAGACCCGGGGAGGTTTCACTCCCTTAGTCTCAAGCTCCAGCCGAATTCTTTATTGATTCAGCAAAAAACTATTTTGAGGCAGAGAGAGCATTACTCGAACTCTTCTCTTAACCCAATAATTCCTAAGTAAGATTCTTGCAAACAATTTACAATTTATGTTTTTCCTCATCTTATTTGACAGGGAACAAACTTTTTGTTTTAATTTTGTTTTTGTTTTTTAATTGCAAGACTCTTTTGATTCCTAGGGGGAATTGAGTCAAAATTTTATAGATTTTAATGTTCTACTGAACTCTATAATATAAGTATAGCATATCTTTGACTTTGAGTCAATATCATTTCATGGCTTAAATAAAGGATTATCTTGATTTCTAGATTTTTGTCAATAAAGACCAACTCCGTAGATAAAGTCAGCCATATAAAGTTATGCACAAGTTATGCACAGGGTCATTCGACCCTGCACGCATGGTCCACGGCATGCCGCCATAGCATGCATTCGACCCTGCACACATGATTCACGGCATACTTCTATAGCGTGTAATTAACCGTCCAAATACTTAATGTGTATTAAATATCAGACAC
>JAEHGL010000066.1 GCA_019248485.1 Candidatus Komeilibacteria bacterium S5_K13
CAGTAGTAGTAGCACTACCAACTGTAAGATTCTTTGTATTTCCAACTTGTACCCCATCATAGTAAACTTTTACATTTTGCACGCCTGAATTAACTGCTGATGCAGCTGAATATGCTTGTAGATCTAAACTCTTAACTTTTACATCTTCTCCAGTTGCCTCAAATTTAAATGTTGCTAATTTAACATTAGTTGCATTTGTTACGATTGTTCCTGATGGAGATGTATTATCTTTTGTTGTTGAAAGGGTTCCTGAACTTATTGTATAATGATAAGCTGATTTAAGAGCTGACCATGTTAAAGAACCGTCTTTAAATGTTTGTGTATAAACGTTATATCCTTTGTCTTTCATTACAATATCAGATGAATTTTGTACTGCAAATTGGAAAGTTCTTGTAGAACCTTTTGCAATATCAACTCTTAATGAAAATGTCTTTGAATTTCCTTTTGTAAGAACATAAGGAGTTGCTGAAAGATCAAAGTATAATTCATTATTTCCGTTTAATTCAGATGTTGCAAGTGTTGTTCCACCAACTTGTAATTTGAAGTTTGTAAGATCTCCATTTGAAACACTTCCAATTTGAGTAAGTCTCAAACCTTCAAGTTGCATGTCTTGATCATTTGCAGTTAAAACAACTTTAAATGCTTCGAAATCCTTTTCATTTGAATTTACATCTGTATCAGCTGTTGGAATAGCTGTTGTTCCCATTTTTGCATAACCTAAATCAGTTGCTGATGCTGTAACCATAAGGTTTCCAACAACAGGATATGATGCTACCGTTGATGCTGCATTTGAAACAACGCTTGTTAAATTAAATCCAATTTGCTTTGATGCACCCAATGCAAGCTTTAAATCACCCTTTAACATGATTGTTTTTGTTGTTCCTGCAGGAATTGTGATAATTCCATAAGAGTCAGTATCATTAAAAGTCAAAACCTTTGTTGATATTGATCCTGCATCAGATAATTTTGTAGTTCCATCAAAAAGATATAGATTTGGAACATCTTCATCTGCTGATATTCCTGTTCTTTCAAATATCATCTTTGTGACTTTTACGTCACCTGCTGATGAAGCTGTGAGGTTTACAGCTAAAAATGGAACCATTGATTGTGCTGTTTCTACTGAATCAGAGATAACTGTTGCTGAAACTGGATTTGATGCAGATAAAGCAACTGATAAAGCTCCTAATGTTGCTGGAGCTGTTGTTGTTCCACTAGCAATAGGGAACAATCCCTCTTCTGCTCCTGTAACTTGTGTTCCATCTGTATAAGTGATTGTATCAGCAATTGTAAGCACATAGTCCATATCGAACTTGTTTGCTGTCATTCCTGCCTCACTTACAAGTCTCTTGCTTGTTCCGTCAATATAATAAACATTGTTTGAATTTGCATATTTTACTAAAGATCCTGTTGTATGCTTATCTGATAATGGAGTTGTGTTTGTTTTATCATACCAAAACCAGAAAGCGTCTGATACGTCAGAAACCATTCTTGCCCAATTGTTACCATAAAGGGTTGTTGCTACAGCCTCTGATGGGATTGATCTTAGTTTTCCACCTGGTTCTACTGCATAAACTTTTGGATCAGATTCAATCTTCACCATTTTTGTTCCAGGTCTCATTGTTACTAGCTTACCATTGTATGTAATAGCAGCTAATTCGTCAGCTGTAAGTGTTTTTACAGTTTTATAATCTTCATACCAGCTAAAGTATACTGATGGATTTGGGAAAGCAAATCTTTCTGATCCGTTGTAATAATATACAGC
>JAEHGL010000067.1 GCA_019248485.1 Candidatus Komeilibacteria bacterium S5_K13
CAACGTCTTTTTTGCCTACTCTCCGAAGCTCGTGTTCCCCACCCAATAACGCCTTCAAATACCCGTCCAAGAACTCCCTTCTTTCAGTAATTATTTCATCATTCGCTTTTTGTATACGAGCTTCTCGTTTTCTGTTAAACCTTGCCCAAGTTGACACAAACAGCACCATAAACATCATAATAAGTATCGTATATACCAGGAAGAGAATCTCTGACTTGTGTGCACACCAGAAATTTTTTATTTTGTTTAACATCTTATCCTCCTTAAGGACTTTGTCGTTTTTCATGTAAAAGCGTCGAATTGCTCGCCTCGCTTCGCTATTGCGAAGCGGGTGTTATCCGACGCTCGTGAACCTCTAATCATCCAATAAATGCCTATTTATGATAGAATTTAAGACCATAAGGGCTTCAACAGAAGAACTTGCCTCAGCCTTAGCCCTGTAATAGACGTTTAATAACTTTTCCATAGTTGTGGCTGATTCATACTCTTCCCTTATACTAAGCGTTTTTACATTTTGTTCAACCTTACCTGTATTCATTTTATCCTCCTTATGGATATGTGTTTTTTTATATTCATAATTACACCATACAACGATGTAAATATTTTTCCGCCAGTCAAAACATCATCTAACAAAGATGCAATGGCTATAAAGGCTAATAATCCAAGCCCAAAAATAATTGAAATAGTCATTACTATACCAACTACCAAAGCAACTGGCCAGATATGATCAAAATCTTCCATTGACACAGGGTGGTTTGTTGATAACTTTACATTTGACATTTCAAACATCATTGGAATAAATAAAAATGAGTAAGCCATGATCGTTGACAAGAAAAATTTTATTGCTAATCTTGCCATTATTTCTGTTATTTCCATTTTATCCTCCCAGATAAACTTTTATTTTTTATTTTGTCAATTTGCTTTCTTTGTCCGTATATATCACTATAGCATAGCTTGGCTTTCTTGTCAAGTATTGTCATCAACTTCTTGTTGACAACAATCATTTTATGATATATAATGATAGTATATAAGGGCAAATATGAGTCCTCTGTCATCTCAATTATGACACTATCAACAAGCCCCTAATCAGGTCGTATGACCTGACTAATCCACTAACCATCTAACCTTATGTTGAGCGACTTAAAAGATCTTGGCTTTACGCCAAACGAGATAAAAGTTTATGAATCATTACTAAAACTCGGTGAAACCCCAGTTGGAGGTATTATTAATGACCTGAAAATTCATAGGCAAATTGCATACAATGCGCTAGATACCCTAGAAAAACAGGGCATGCTATCAAAAACAATGAAAAACAAAGTATATCATTTCAAGATTGAGGATCCTGAGATAATTGTAGAAAATATCCAAAAACAAGAACTTATTGCAAAAAGACTATCAGGACTGATAAAGCTTGAAATGGGTAAGACAAAAATAGACAATTCGATTGATATTTACAATGGCAAAGAAGGAGTTAGAAAATTTCAAATTCATATGATGAATGAAATATCTACCAATGGAACAATATATATAATTCAAGGTGGTGCTACAGCATACCAACAAACAATGGGATTAGACTTTATAATAAAAAAAATAGAGCCCATAAGAATAAGAAAAGGCATTATTGTAAAAAACATAATGTCCGAAAAAGACCGATTAGAAAATAAAAAATACATGGGAAGTATAAATGCAAAAAGCAAAAACCTCAGACAAGTAAAATT
>JAEHGL010000007.1 GCA_019248485.1 Candidatus Komeilibacteria bacterium S5_K13
TACATACCTGTATTGGTTAGCTAATATTAGTAAAGTTTTACTAGCATATACCATTACAGGTATTTTTGTTAGTCTATTTGCACTTCAGATTAGAATTCACCTGTAGCTATTGACATAGACGCAGAAAGATATTATACTAAAAAGTCAGTAAAAACTAATAAGGAGGATACGATGGCAATGACAAGAAAAGAACATCTTGAGTGGTGTAAAGAACGTGCTTTAGAATACGTAAAGAACGGAGATCTTAAGAATGCGTGGACTTCAATGGTTTCAGATTTGAGTAAACATCCAGAAACTATGGAACATCCAGCAATTGAACTAGGAACGATGCTTATTATATCTGGAGATCTCAATACACCAGGCTCAATGAGCGAATTCATTAATGGATTCAATTGATAACCTACGTAAAACATTATTTAGTGACAACAACCATGTTGTCACTTTTTTATTTAATAAAAAGAGACCAGTCTTTATAAAAAGCTGGTCTGTAAACTGAGAATATGTTCAAACTTTGTGACAAGTGGATCAATTCTAATTACTTTATCGAATCCATCAGAATCAATTTCTAATGCGAGTTCGTGAAATAATTCATGATCCCTCCTGGGTGCATCATTATCATAAAATGCAAGTTCTGGATCTCGCTCGATTGTCATGTCTGAGGACTTAGCAATCCCGGGTTTTTTCCAGAACCATTCACTTACAAGATCAACAGACGTTACAAAGTACCACGCCTTAACACAATCAACTTCAAGATCCCTTAACTTACGAATCATACGAACTCTTTCTTGACTATACCCTGTCCATGCATCAAGGATAAGTGTCAACTCATACGAAGAACCAATTGTATTTTCTATAATTTCCCACAATTTCTCTTCAGCGTATAAATGATATCCTGTATATGGATCAAGTGAGGTGTTCCCAAAAAGCTTAATAAGCAATTCATCTCTACTTATATAAATAATACTTGGGTCAAGCTCAATAGCTTTTTTACAAAAATAGGACTTTCCAGAGCCCCTAGGCCCAACCGTCAAAATAACTTCTTTCACAAATCCTCCTTATATTAATAAAGTATATTAAAGCATATTCAAAAATTTGTCAAAACAAAAAATACTCGTTTTAATGAGTATTCCTAACGCAAAAAAATATAATTTAAACCACATAGCATAGTAATGTCATAAGAATTATTATACTTTTAATAATTATTATCTAAATATTTTTGAATATACTTTATATCAATTTGTTGATGGTCTCCACCTAATTCCTTTTTGTATTTAATCAAATCGCGAGGATCCATAATTGAAACCTTAAGCTCATTAATATTAGTAATAATACCGCCATATAAACGAATATCTTTGACATTAATCCACTCTGTTTGATTTAAATTAGTCATTTTCAGGGTATCAACATCAGTCATATCTATATCCTGCCCTTTATAATTCACTGATAGTGTATTGCAATCCCATTTTTCATTTAAATAATGTTTTGGTCCATCTGTAATATACTCTTTTACCTCTGGAACGATTATATCAAAATATTTACCTGAAAGAGATATATCTATATCATTCACTTCTCGAGGAGATCCATAAATTTTAGCAGCAAATCCACCACCAATTTTATATGGAATATTGTTTCTGTCTAAAATATCTGTTATCCAACGAAGGCCATCTAAGACTTTATTACTTAAAATATATTGCATAAATATTTAATTAGTTTTCAAATATACCATAAAATAAGTTTGGCGGTGGGGCAGAGCCCCGCACAATTTCACTCCGTTCAATTTGCGGGGTAAAATTCGAACTTAAATTAATTCATTAATTAATAATTACACTAAGTCCAAAAAACCTGTGGCGGAGACGAAAGGATTCGAACCTTTGATCCCTTGCGGGATAGTGCTTTTCGAGAGCACCCTATTCAACCACTCTAGCACGTCTCCATATAAACACATTATTATTAACCTATTATACAATCATATTTATTCTATATTCTATTTAAGTTTTTGTAAAATAAAAAAATATGCTATAATAAACATATCTACTAGTGAATATATTTCCCTTAGGCCACAACTTCGATAATCAAGTTGTATTCCGCGGAAAACCCCCCGCAAAAAACAGTGCTCAACCCGAAGCAATAATACCCTTGCTTCACTACTACCGAACACAACCCCACTCCTGCTCATTCACTACCAAGTCCAATGAGGGATCAGAAATCTTCTGACCCCTCTCTTTTTTTTATCAAAAAATCCGGTTCCAAAACCCGACCTTATCCTCCTCATCCCTTACTACTAATTTCCTAACCCTCCTAATCGAGTCGTATGACTCGACTAACCCTACTAGTCAAATCCACTTATTCCTAACAAAAATATAAAATGCCCCCGTTGATATGAGAAGAGTTATAAATATTACATAAACAAATGCCATTGGATTAGATGCAAATGGAATTCCAACATTCATACCAAAAAAAGATGATATTGTCGTAGGAATTGTCATAATGATTGTAAAAGCCGTAAGAAATTGGATCGTCTTGTTTAATCTATTTGTAAAAACTATTTGGTGAGATTCGCGCAAACTCTGAATACTTTTTATATTTACATTACAAACATCAACACACTGTTTCATTGTAATTGAAACATCTTGAAATAAATCAGAATCGTCTTCGTAGAGAGGAATATAAGAACCATTTGAAAGCGCGTCCAATACATTTTTCATAGGAACGAGGGCAGAAATATATTGATTTAATATTTCTTCATTTTCTACTAATTTTGAAATATCAGAATCTTTTATATTCTTCAAATTTGTTTTCTGAGATAAAACCGTATTTCTAACACTTTTAATTTCTTTGTTAAATCTCTGAGAAATATTTAATAATATATAAATGAGCAATTTACTTCTTTGAGTTGTTGAGTATCCTATGCTTTTTTTAAAAATACTTGATATTGTCCTACTTTTTGTAATCGACGATGTAATAAAATATTTATCGTTTATAATAATAGTAAGTGGATGAGTATGTAAAAGATCTTCTTCTTTATCGCTTTTTCTTGGACTTCTAATAAATATTATTGTGTTATTGCCCTCTTGTCTTTCAATACGAGGAAGCTCGTGAGGATCAAGACAATCCTCTAAATCTTGCTTATTGAGTCCAGTTATTTTTGCAACAAAATCCAAATCTTTTTCTTCAGCGTCTTCTATATTTATCCACGCACCATCTCTTACCTCACTAATTTTTTTAAAGCCTTTGCTTTTTGCTGGTTTGAAGTAAATATTTATCATAATTTTATTGAACGTTTATAGAAAACTGTCTTGATAATTGTTTATCTATCAGAACCTCTTCATACTTAGATCCATATTCCAGTTGAAAATATATTGGATATTGTTTTTTTGTGGTAGGTGCTTTCAATTTAAATGTAAATGTATACTGTTCTCCTGGTTTTACTACGCCACCAACCTTACTTATTGCCATAGGAGAAATCCAACTATTGTCAAAAAAATAACTTCCTGAAAAAGGTGCTATACTCTTATACGATCTAAGCACATAATTATTATCCCAATTTATTGTTCCTGTATTTTTTAAAATAATGGCAACCTCTTTTATCTGTGACGAATTCATGCTACTTGGAATACTTGCAGCAACAAGTTCTGCAGATTTCATAGAATTGATTGTCGTTTGTACATTTTCTTTTGGAGCAATAGTAGCTTTGCTTACCTCAATAATAAATCTCTTAGAAAAAGTATCGTCAATTATTATTTCTTCATACTTTTTTCCCCATTCTAATTGTAAATATAAATTATATTTTCCTAATTTTGTAGGGGCTTTTAGTTTAAATGTAAACGTATATTCTCCTTCTGAATTTACAGTTCCGTTTATTTTATCTGCCACATAAATACTTTCCCAACTAGAGTCTCTAAAAATACTCCTGTAAAATGGATTTACCTTGTCATATGCTCTTAAAATCAAATTTTTATCCCAATTTTGACTTCCAACATTTTTTACTTTAAATGTTATTGTTTTTACTTCTCCTGGTTTCATTGATTGAGGAATATCATTACTAATTGTTTGTGCACCAAATTTCACAGAAACAGAAACATTTCCATCATAATCACCCGAAGAAAACTTGTTTAACTGTTTCGTTGTTATTTGTTTGTATAATGACAAAGAATACTTTCTATGACCAACTGTTTTTGGTGTATCTGAAAACACAAAAGTAGCCGTTCCACCAGGAATAACTATGGAATTATTCATAGACGCATAATGTTCTTTATTATCTAAATCTATCCACTTTAATTTTGTATCATTTTTAGTCCAAGAAGATGTCCCCGTGTTTTTATATTTTATTGTAAAAGTATGTTTTTTTAATAATTCCAAACTCGAATCCACCCCGCTTACATATTCCCCTTCATATCTAAACTTTCTTGTGACTGTAAAATCTGTATTACCATCTGCAAACCAACCTTTATTCCCCAAAACAAGCATATAATTAAACGATTCTTTTTTGTTATAATTTGGTTCAATTGGTATCGTAATTCTAAGCACCTCTCCCGGTCTTACGCTAGTCTTCTGAGAATATACTTTTATATTTTTTGCTATATCTGGCGTTATTGCAAAAACGCTTGCCTGACTTATCATTGGAATATTTGATTTATAATCTGAATTAAGTATATACAAGTTTTTCAAATCTCCATTATTCCAGGTTTCTGTTCCAATATTTAGATATTCTGCCCAAAAATATCCCGTCTCGCCCTCATTTACAACTATATTTTTATCTGCTGAATTTACAAGCTGAGCCATATAACCAGTATAAATACTTGCATTTGCATCACGAGATGAAGAAAGTGGATCACCAAAATATCTTTGCCATATTAGCCAGAAAGTATAATTCCCATGAACATGTGGTGTATATGTATATAGATTTGCAGTTGCCTGAGTTTCAAAAATAATCTGTCCTCCATCTATTGTATATGACCTACCAGCTTTTTTTATAAAATCATAAATACTATTTTTATCAAAATAGAATCTCATTGCTCCTGCGGTATTATCCATTTGTTTTCCAAAACCTTTGTATTTTTGTATTTTAGGATCATCCATAGAACAAGAATCACAAACTGCATATCCAGCTGCCCAATCAAGTCTTTTTTGAGTAGGACTTTGCATTTGAATAAGTCCTTGTTCTTTTTGTAGAGTTACAAGAATATATTTTGGATTTACCTGATAACGTTGCGCTGCTTCATATATAATTTCTGATGCTGTTTTCATAGCACCCTGATAGTCAGGACTTACATATGTTGCAAGATATGAATTCTTGCTTACCAAAAAATTCTGAATTTGAGAAACATTCATTGAGTTGTAGTCAAACATCTGAAAATCAGAAATAATTCTTCCTTTTGCAAAATCGGGATCATATTCTTGAGAATCTGTTTTGTTTGCAAAAAAATATGTACCAACAATAAACATAAATATAGTACATATTGTAGTTTTTAACCCGATAGATAATTTTTTATTTGTATTTTTGTTCATATAAGAATTTATTAACAATAGTCTCAAAAAAACCAAAAGATTATATATTTATCTAATGGGTTTCATATTCTTATTATAGCAGACTTTAGCTTATCAAAAAACCCTTCCCCACCCTTAGAAAAATTTCATCTGATTAAATATTATTATATTAAAAAACACGGCCTTTTTAATAAACCGTGTTTTATTTTGATAAATCTTTTCTACGGGTGGGAGGTTATTTAATTTTATAGCTCAAATTTGTCTCAACAAATACTTCATATGTTCCCGTTGGAATATTTGGAGTAACGTTTACTCCTGCACCCATACCACCTTTTGCATAATCAGAATAAACCGTCTCTGAAACTGGGGAGATATAGTTTTCCCACATTCCAACTATCTTTCCTAATTTTACTCCAAGTGATTTTTCAATTTCTTTTGATTTTTCTTTTGCATTCAAAATCGCCCTGACCCTTGCTTCTTGCTTTAGATTGTCAATATTTGAATTATCAAAAACAACTCCATTTATTTGATTTGCCCCCGCCTTTGTAGCCTCTGATATTACTTTTGATATCAAACTGTTGTTATTTTGAATATCTTTTACTTTTATTACAATACTTTCATTTGCATTATATCCACTAATTTTTGAAATTCCACTTACATAATCATAATTTGCATAAAGATTATAATTTTGAGTTTTTATATCCTCTCTTGCAACTCCCAATTTTGTAACAGCTTCTATAATTTTATTAGTCTTATCGTTTAATTGATTTAGAGCATCTTCGGCTTTTGCTACCTTATCAATTTGCACTCCTAAAGTTATATTTGCAGTATCTGGTTCGTAAGCAATTCTTCCTTGTCCTACAACAGAGATTTGAAATTGATTTTGATTTACAATTCTATCTCTAAGTATTGATACAATAACAATTGCACCAAGCACTATAATTGCAAGAAATAACAATGCAATTTTTACTTTTTTCTTACAACCACAATGACATCCACAATTGCAACTAGGGTCACAATTGCAATTATCTCCGCAATCACAATTTGAATCTATTTTTTTTGTTTCTTCTTCCATAGTATTAGTTTCATAGCCAGATAGCTTCATGGCTTCGTAGCTATTGTTAATTATTAGCTGCTTATATAGCTATTATAGCAGAAAATATGACACCCAGCACCTCAGAGGTGATAGATTAATAATAGCTCATAAATATCCCTTATTTAAGCCAATATTTTGTAATTTACATATATTTTACTCTAAAAGTAGTGTAGTCATTTAAAAAAGCTACAAATCCAAGTAACTTTAATAAAGCACAAAATTCTAAATACTAAGCACGAAACAAATTCCAAAATCAAAATTTCAATTATTCAAATGGCTTTTAATTTATTATTTAGAATTTAAGTATTGTTTAGAATTTAATATTTTCCGCCCAAGGCGGATCAGCCTCTGGCTGAAGTATTTCTGGTTTATACAATCCTCAACTATTATTAAACAATATCTCCGAGCTTATCCTTCCTTCCAAGTACAATCGCCCCCACAAATACTACCCACCATACAACACTTAAATCGTTCTTAAAATATGGCACCTCAACAATTCCTTGAATAATTATTGCGAGCATTGTAAGTAATATAAATATCTGATCATATGACCCGCTAAAATATTTCGAAATTGTAACTTTTATTAAATTTATTATAAGCCACAAAAATCCTAGTATTCCAAAAAATCCAAGAGATACATAAAAGTTCATAAATATTGAATGGGGATATAAGAATATTTCTATATAATCATATTTGTGATATTTAGTTGAATCATTCTGATATCCATTTAATCCTGAGCCAAAAATTGGTTTCTCTTTTAGTAATTGTTTTGTCTCGCCATACATATTTCGTCTTATTTGGCCTGATAAATCTTGAAGAAGTAATTTTTCTTTTATTGAATAAACCTTATCACTTGGAACATCGACTGTTTGAGGAGATTTTGCAATATAAGGAAACAGTAGCGCAACTAGTATTATCCCAAAAGACACAAAATAGAAAAACTTTTTGTAATTTATTAATTTAAAACTCAAAAATATCAAAAGGCCTGCAATCATTGCAATAATAGCGCTTTCTGATTTTGACCAAAATACAGTTATAAATGATGTAAAAAATATCAAAACATTAAACACTTTCAAATATATTTTTTTATCTTGTAGTAAATTGAGTAGATTAAGAAAAAATATAGGAACAAGTATAAGTCCATTTGCATTTGGATAGCCAAAAAAACTTATCACACGATTATCTTCTATAACTCCAGTTGTACTAAATGTAAAATTACCTGTAAGTCTTTGGTAAAGTGAGAGAACAAAGATAAGAACACTAAGGAACCCAAGAGAGTATATAATATTTTTGAATTGTTTTTTGTTTTTAATACTACTTACCATAACCACAAACAAAAATATTGATTCTAGAAAATATGACTTAAAAAGTCCTAATGCTTTAGTTGTATTATATGAGGCTAAGACTGAGATAAAGGCACTAATCAATATTAGTATTATTGGCCACTTAAAGCTTCCAAATATATTCTTATTTTTTATTACCTGTATTGGTTTAGAAAATAAACTTCTTAAAGACAAAGCAATATTTCTAAAATTCTTAATAAACCAAACAAACACAACAATCCAAATGAAGCATGATAATAAATTCATCGGAAATCCTAAAATATCAAATTGCACTCTATAAGTAGAGAGTAATATAAAAAGAAAATACAACGCATTGTTAAGACTTTTTATAGTTAGTATAAAATAAAAAACGAATATTAATATAATAAGAATATTAAGAATCATGACTTGGACTAATTAATTGTTTAAATATGCTTTTATCAAAAAAGTTTAGCGCAAAAATCAATATCATATAAATAACTGGACCAATTATCAACTCTATAAATAGCCCGTATTGAATTATTTGTAAAATAGAATAAGTAATATATGAAATAACACCAATTTTAAGTGCAAAAGAAAAATTTATTCTCCATTTTATATATTTATACAATAGAGCGTAAGACAATATTGTCATTATAAGTTCCACCGCCAACGTTGTATAAGCTGCTCCATAATAAGAATATTTTGGAATAAACACAAAATAAGAAATTAAAGAAATTATTGCAACAGCAAAAAAATATTTAATAATTTCCTTTTGCTTTTCTATAGCTATAATTCCATAATTAAATAATGATCCAAAAAATATGATGGCTGTCGGCCAAATAAGAATTTGTAAAATACCTACTGAATTTTGATACTCCTCTCCTGCGATAAAATTTATAATTCCACTAGCTTCAGCGCTAAATATAGCAATCAATGCAAAAGTAATAAAACAAAAAATATTGAAAAACTTTTGCATAGCAAAATTAAAATCTTTCAATTTTCTGCCCACCCAATAAACTGAGAAGATTGGAAGTATTAATCCCAAGATCATATGTGGCAAGGTTGTAATAACTTCTAATATTTTATAAGCTGCTCCATAATAACCGACATCTGTTGGCGTCTTGAACACTGACAGAATAATTGTATCTGCTTTAAAATATATTAAATTTAAAATAGTAGTAACGGCAATCGGCCAAGAAATGTGCAATACTTTTTTCCAATAAATCAAATCAATGGTCCAAGAATATGATATATATTTTCTTGAGTACAAATACAATATAAACAAAAATATAGCTGAGTTAATATTATTAATACACAAAATCGCAATAAGATTAAGCTTCATGAAAATAAACAACACTATCAAACTTAAGAAAAATACTTTCGCAATTACTTCGGCATAAACAACCCTATCCATTTTCATTTCTTTTTGAAATATTGCGGAATAAATCTGTATTATGCTATTTAGAAAAAATGTAAGCGATGTTACAAGAATTCCAATTTTTATATCAGTCGAATATGGAAAAAATAAAACGAGTATTGGAATAGCGACAAAAAACAAAACTCCAGAAACAATACGAAGCGTCAAAATATTGCTAAAAATATAATTTCTATCCGCACCTATTTTTGAGATTTCTGAAAGAAGCACTAAATATAACCCAAAATCAAAAATAATTCCCACAATCTGTAAGAATGATAAAACGGTTGTATATTTTCCAAATCCATCAGGATTTAAATAACGGGCAAGAAAAGCAATGGCCAACACACCTATAAGGATGTTGGCCGCCTTTCCCATCACTTGAAAAATTGTATTATAAGCTATTTTTCTTATTGGAAGCATTTTATTGATCATTCAAAGCTCTTTTTTCTTGTACTTTTTTTAACACCTCTACTCTTATCTCATCTCTTAGTTTTGGATTTTCTTTTAAGAATATTCTCGTAGCTTCCCTACCAACACCGAGCTTTTCTTTTCCAAAAGAATACGAATTACCGCTTTTCTCTATTACATCATAAGCAAGTGCAGTATCTATTACATCACCTTCTTTTGAAATTCCTTCATTATACAAGATATCAAACTGACACGCTGTAAAAGGAGCGGCAACTTTGTTTTTTACTATTTTACAATTTACACGATTTCCTATTATTTCTTCTTTTTTCTTTATAACAGCAGCTTTTCTCACCTCAATTCTTAAAGATGAATAAAATTTCAAAGCTTTTCCACCAGGAGTTGTTTCTGGATTTCCAAAATAAACTCCAATTTTCATTCTTATTTGATTTATAAAAATTACAACTGTCTTACTCTTTGAAATAACAGATGTAAGTTTACGAAGAGCCTTACTCATTAGCCTTGCTTGAAGTCCAATTTGCTGATCTCCCATTTCTCCATCTATTTCAGCTTGAGGAACTAGAGCTGCGACTGAATCTACAACAACGACATCAATTGCATTTGAACGAACTAATGTTTCAACTATTTCGAGTGCTTGCTCTGCAGCATCTGGCTGAGATAAAATCATATCATCAACATTTACACCAATTTTTTTTGCATAAGCGGGATCAAGGGCGTGTTCTGCATCAACAAATGCAACTATACCTCCAGCTTTTTGAGCCTCTGCAATAATATGCTGTGCTAATGTTGTTTTTCCGGACGACTCAGGCCCATACAACTCTACAACTCTTCCACGAGGAACACCATTTACACCAAGCGCAATATCAAGGCTTAAACATCCAGTACTAATAGAATCAACATTAACATTTCTAACGTCTGACATTTTCATAATAGCTCCTTGTCCAAACTTTTCTCTAATTTGATCAATAGCTTGCTCTGCTGCCTTAAATTTGCTTTTTGACTCACTACTACTTATTGCCTCCACGGCCTTTGTTTGTTTTTTCATGTTATTAGTGGGTTAATAGGTTAATGGGTCAGGAAATCCCTAACTTTCTAACCATCTAACCATTAGTAATTAATTCTTCTCTTTGAAAACAACAACATTTTCCCTATGTTGACGGCCATGTTTTCTTTGACTAATAATTTCAAAATTATTTAGTCCATATTTTAACTTCACCTCTATACTAAATACCCCATCATCTTCAAGCGCTATATTTTGTCCATTTATATAAAGTAGCGCCTCTTCATCTGTCTTTCCAACTATTGTAACTAGATTATCTTTTGTGACATAGTCTTTTTTAGGCTGTGATATTTCCAACTTTGGAGGCTTTAGATAGTTGTTAGTTTCATAATAAATATATCCCAAAAAAAACAATATTACAACTATAAAAAACAACCTTCTAAACGTATGGGGCGTCATGTTATTTACAAATCTTTTAATCTTATTTTCTTTGGCGTCTTGTTTTTTTAAAGAACTTTGTTCTTTTTGTTTTTTATAATAATCAAAACTTAATCCAAAATGAACTCCTAAAAAATCACAATAAGTTTTTAAAAAGTTTTTTACATACACTTCCCCCGGAAGAGATTTCCAATCTTCTTTTTCTATAGCTCTTAAATACTCTACTGATATTTTCAATTCATCAGATATTTCTTTTAGAGACAACTTCTTACTTTCTCTTTTTAGTTTTATCTTCTCTCCGAGACTCTCGTGTTTTAAATTTTTTTGTTTGAACTTCAACATAAACAAAATTAATCTCCTTTTTATTTTTCTTCGGAATCTAAGTCTATTTCATCATCATCTTCTCCCACAAAATCATCTCCAACGTCAGAATCGATATTATTTGCTCTATTTAGAGCACTACTTACAAGTTCATTTGCAAGCCTTGTATTTGCTTCGTCTGGAAAATTAAGATCGTCTAAACCAATTGCGTTTTCTTCTTCCTCTGCTTCAATTTCAGCTTGTTCCGTAAGACTTCCTTGTGAACCAAACCTTGCTATCTCTTGATTATCTAAAAACTCTTGAGTAATTAAAACATCACGGGGCTTAGGGCCATTTGCAGGACTAACAAATCCAAGCGTTTCAAGCTGATCTAAAATTTTAGCAGCCCTTGCGTAACCGACACTTAATTTTCTCTGAAACAAAGTTGCTGATGCCTTATCATAATTTACTACAATTTGCTTTGCCTGATCGAGTAGCGGATCCCAATTTTCTATTTTACCACCCATACCAGAGACAGCACTCTCTTGAGGATCTGTAATTTCTGGTAAATATTCTGGACTTGCTTGTTGTTTTAAGAAATCTATTACAGCATCCTTTTCTTCTTCTGATATAAATGCACCTTGAAGCCTTCTAGGTTTTGAAAGTTCTGCGGATATAAAAAGCATATCTCCCTTACCAAGCAATTTTTCAGCACCCCCAGTATCAAGCACCGTTCTTGAATCTATTTGAGATGCAACTGAAAATGCAATACGCGATGTAATGTTCGCCTTTATAAGTCCTGTAATAACATTTACAGAAGGACGCTGTGTTGCAAGAACCAAATGAATACCTACGGCTCTTGCCATCTGAGCGAGTCTAATAATAGCCGTCTCTGCTTCAACTGGATTTACAAGCATTACCTCAGCAAGCTCATCTATAACTATGACAATGCTTGGCATTTTATCTTCTATTTTTGAGACAGATTGATTGTAACTTATTATATCTTTTCTTCCAGCTTTTTCTAAGAGCTCATATCTTCTTTCCATCTCAGCTACCGACCACTTAAGAGCATTTACAGTCTTATCTGCTTTTGTAATAACTGGTGTAAGTAAGTGAGGAATTCCATTGTATGGTGAAAGTTCTACCCTCTTTGGATCAACAAAAATAAATTTGAGTTCATTTGGATTAAGCCTATATAGCAAACTTAATATAAGGCAATTTACCATTACAGACTTTCCACTTCCAGTTGCTCCAGCAATAAGTAAATGCGGCATCTTATCAAGATTTACTGCAATGTTTTTTCCGGTAACATCTTTTCCAAGCGCAAATACAAGAAGTCCATCTGATTGTTTAAAAATATTATCTGACAAAATTTCGCGAAGCCTTACAATAGAAACAACTCTATTTGGAACTTCAATACCAACAAGTGATTTTCCAGGAATCGGAGCCTCTATTCTAAGTGGATGTGCTGCTAAAGATAGTGCAAGATTGTCTTGTAGAGCTCCAATTTTTGCGAGCCTTACACTTTCATCTGGTTTTAGAGTAAATTGAGTGACGGTTGGTCCTACATTTACATCGCTCATTTCAACATTTATTCCAAAGTTAGCCAAAGTTTTTCTAATTTTTTCTTTTCCAGATTCTATGTCACAACTTGCAGGAGCTGATTTTTTGTCACTTAATAATTCGAGTGGAATTTTTATATCCTTATATATTTTTTTTCTTTTTTCTTGTTCTTGTGTATTTACAAGTGACTTTTCTGTCATCAAATCACTTTTAATATTTTTATTTTGTTTTTTATCAAATAAAACTCCTTGAGAAGCGTTATCTATATCCGCATCAATTAAATCATCTTCAATAATCTCTTCATATTCTTCTTCATACTGAGCTCTTTCTCTTTTTATTTTCATCCTACGTCTTAGAGTGTTTACAAAATTGAGCTCGCTTATTGAAAGATCAAACATTATTAAAATTGATACAATAAATAATCCAAAAAGAATTATTAGAGCCCCCCACATTCCTGAAATTTCATAAAGTGGCCAATAAAAAATCATGCCAATATATCCACCTCCGCGACCTGATAACAGCTCATCTTTTACGCTACTTGAATCAATAAACAAATTTAGTATTCCAGAAGAACTAAGCACAAAAAGCAAAAGCCCAAGATAGTGTCTTACGCTTATATTGTATTTACTTGGAAACAAATACATATATCCCAAAATTATAAAAACTATTGGTGTCACAAAATGAAGCCAACCAAATATCACACTCGTTCCAATTGTAAGATATTTTCCCAAAGAGCCTACAAGATCAAAAAGTGCCAGAAAACTAATAAAACCAAATATCAAAAGGAACACGACAAAGATTCCTTTTTTGGTCTCGGGACTAAGTCTTGCGATAACGTTTTCTTTTTTAGGCTCATCAAAACGTTGTTTCTTTATGTAAGTTCTTTTTGGTAACTTTCTTGTTTTTTTGCGTAACATAAAATTTATCAATAATCTCAGCCAGAGGCTGATCTCCTCCATGGGTGTACAGGCGCCTCTGGCGGAAATTAATCAATAATCAGATAATAACCAATTACCGAATATTCGATTATTGGCTATTGAAATTTATCTGGATTTTGTGATTTGTGAATTGGTTATTATCCAGAATTTGATATTTAATGTAAGTATTATAGCATTTTTTAAAATATTTGAATAATCTTTCAAAATAAAAAATGCCCGGCATATTTTACTGGGCATTATTCAATTTCTCTATAAGGCATAAACGGCGTACATTTCAAGAACACAAAGTCTTTATACACCAAAACGAGAATATCTTTCAAAAACACATCATGACTTTCATTATACCCTTTTATATCTTTAAAAGCTGGGCATAATTGTTCGACAAAAGTCTCAAGTTCTTCTTGATAATTTTGATATTCTAGATTTTCAACATTTCTCCACTTGCCATAAGTATCTTGACCAAAATCATTGTAAATGCACAAGACTCCAAGTTTATAGTGCCACAATAAATTTTTTGATATTATTTTAACCTCTTTTGCTCTTTTATTGAATATGCCTATTATATAAGCTATTTGATTTGAAGATAACAAAACAAATGTATTCATATCCAATATTTTTCTGACTTCTCTGGGCAAAGACCAATATCTCCGATGAGAGGACTTTTTTTCCTTTCTTATCAAAAATGCTCTACTGATAAATCTAATCACAAAGAAGATTGGTAAATGCAGTATTAATATTAATCCGACCAATACGAATTTATTCATTTAATCCTCCTAAGGATTTAGATTTTGTTATTATTTAACAAGTTATATTATTATATAGACCATATTTTGTCAACGGCAAAATGGGGGGGGCCAGGACCAAATGGGTCCTGGCCCTAAACAAAAACTCGGTGCATTGTCTGCGACCGAGTTTTTTATAATCTAACTGTTTACTACCAAAACAAACTAGCTATTATTTCTGAGCTCTCTGCCCTTAATACCAGTTCCAGCAGGAATAAGACGACCTATAATAACATTTTCCTTTAATCCCTTTAAAGTGTCTATCTGACCTTTTATAGAGGCGTTTATAAGAACTCTTGCTGTCTCTTGGAAAGATGCTGCTGATAAGAATGAATCTGTTGTAAGAGATGCTTTTGTAATTCCAAGGATCATTATTTTTCCATTTGCTTCTTTTTTACCCTGTTTTTTGACTGTAGCATTTATCTTTGTATAAAGCGATTTTGTAACAATCTCTCCTGGAATAAGCTCTGTATCCCCTTGATCAACTATATACACCCTTGAGAACATTTGACGACACACGATTTCAATATGCTTATCGTTTAATTTCTGTCCTTGAGAAGAATAAATGTGTTGTATTTCTCTAATAATATAATTTTGTACAACCTCTTCTCCGCGAAGTGCAAATAATTTCTTCAAATTAATACTTCCTTCTGTAAGTGGTGTTCCCTCCCCAATAAGCTCTCCATCTTTTACCCAAATACTAATATCCGCGGGTATAATATATTCTGCCTCTATTGGTCTTACAGAAGTAATTTCCAGTTTGGCTTTTTTTAGACTTACAAGTCCTGCATTAAGAGATTGGGTTTTCTTTCCACCTATTTCAAATATAGCTTGTTTTTTCTTGATTTCGTCTTTATCTTTTACAAGAATATTCATTTCTTCTGTAATATCATATTTTTCCAAAACATTTTCATCTGAGATAACTTGTATTCTCTTTGATTTCTTATTTCCAGCACCTTCATCATAGTCAGATATTTTTACTTTTCCAGCTAAGTCACTAATAAAGGCCTGCATCTTTGGAGTTCTTACTTCTAAGATTTCTTCTACTCTTGGCAAACCTTGAGTAATATCTCCGCCAGCGATACCTCCAGTATGGAAGGTTCTCATAGTAAGCTGAGTACCAGGCTCACCAATAGACTGTGCTGCAATAATTCCAGTTGCTGTTCCAAGCTTTACAAGCTTGTTATATCCCAAATCATATCCATAACATTTCTGACAAATTCCATCTTCTGCCTTACAAGTAAGAATAGATCTAATATGGATGCTTTCAACTCCTGACTCATCAATTAATTGAGCTGCTTTTTTGTCTATAATAGAATCTTTCTTTACTATCACATCTCCTGTTTTTGGATTTAGCACTTCTGACAAAGTAAATCTTCCCAAAACTCTATTTCCAAGAGTTTTGCTCATTTCTTCTGAATCTTTCTTTGTAATAATTTTTCCTTCTTTATCATGACAATCTTCAGATAACACCATTACATCCTGAGAAACATCAACGAGTCTTCTCGTTAGGTATCCTGCACTAGCTGTACGAAGCGCGGTATCAGATAGTCCTTTTCTAGTACCATGAGTTGAAATAAAATATTCCAATACATCAAGTCCTTCGTTAAAGTTTGCTTTGATAGGAAGTTCTATAATTTCTCCAGCTGGGTTAATAACAAGACCTTTCATACCCATAATCTGAGTCATCTGACTCCAAGCTCCTCTTGCTCCTGAGTTAATCATAGAATAAACTGGATTGTCTTTTTCAAAAACTGCTTTACTCTTTGTAGTAATTTCATTTTTTACACTTGTCCAGATTTCAATTGCTTTCACGTATCTTTCTTTATTTGTCAAAAATCCATTTTCATAAAGCTCATGAATCTTTAGAATTTCTTCGTTTGCTTTTTTAATCATTGCTGGTTTTTCTTCAATTTTTGGAAGATCAATCATGCTCCAAGAAAGACCTGATTTTGTAATAAACTTAAAAGTTAATTTCTTAAGTCTATCCAAAAATTCAATAGTAACCTCATCACCATAAAGATCCAAAATTTTTGCTACAAAATCCTTCAAATTACCAGACCTAATTTCTTCATTCAAAAATCTTAATTCTTCTGGAACGATTTTATTAAAAATAACACGGCCAACAGATGTTTTTATAATCTCACCTTTTCTTCTTACTTTTATAAGTTCTTGTAATTTAATTTTATCTAAGTCATATGCTGTAAGAGCAGATTCTCTATTAGAAAAAATCTTTATCTTTTCTTCTGGAATATCGTCGTATGGAATTGTAGTCAAGTAATTTGCTCCCCACACCATATCTTGTGCTGGAGTAACAATAGGATCTCCTGTTGCTGGTTTTAACAAGTTTTTTGATGAAAGCATTATTTCAGCAGCCTCTTTTACAGCGTTCTTTGATAATGGAACGTGTACTGCCATTTGATCTCCATCAAAGTCAGCATTAAAAGCAGTACAAACCATAGGATGGATTCTAATAGCTTTTCCTTCTATGAGTTTTGGCTTGAAAGCTTGAATACCTAGTCTATGTAAGGTTGGAGCACGATTAAGCAATACATATGCTTTGGCAGTTATTTCTTCTAACATATCCCATACATCGTCGCTACCCATTTCAATATATCTTTTTGCGCTTCTTACATTATGTGCAATTTCTCTTTCAATAAGCTTTCCTATTACAAACGGTTTAAATAGTTCAAGCGCCATTGTCTTTGGAATACCACATTCATCTAGTTTCAAATGAGGTCCAACCACAATTACAGAACGACCAGAATAATCCACACGCTTACCAAGTAAGTTTCTTCTAAATCTTCCTTGCTTTCCTTTCAACATATCTGCTAAGCTCTTAAGCATTCTCTTTTGACCTGTTGAGGCTGTAACTGTTTTTCCGTGTCTTGCATTATTATCTATTAAAGCATCTACAGCTTCCTGTAACATTCTTTTTTCATTGCGCAAAATTACTTCAGGGGCATTTAAATCTTTAAGTCTCTTTAATCTATTATTTCTATTTATTACTCTTCTATATAGATCATTTAAATCAGATGTTGCAAATCTTCCACCGTCAAGCTGAACCATAGGACGCAAATCTGGTGGAATAACAGGAAGCGAAGTAAGTATCATCCATTCGGGACGAATTTCATTTTTGATAAAATTTTGAATAAGCCTTGCGCGTCTAATAAGTTTTTTCTGTTTTGATGCAGGAGAGTCTTGAATTTTTTGATTTACATCTTCAAGCAAAAGATTTAGATCAATTCTCTTTAATAATTTTCTGATTGCTTCTGCTCCAATATCCGCATTAAATATATGTCCGTATTTAAGAGACAGCTCTTTGTATTTACTTTCAGAGATTATTGTAAATGGCTTTATTGCCTTTAACTCTTTCTTTGCCATCTCAGCAGCTTCTTCAAGTTCACTTAGATCCTTTGTTTTTGTAGCTAGTGCTACATTTTTTTCTTTTTCTAATTTTTCAATCTCTACTAAATTTTTACTGTCCAGATTTATAGCTTCTATCTTCTTATCTATTTCAAGTATTGTGTCTTCAGCTCTCTTTGTAATAGCTTTTGTCTTTTGTTTAAACTCTTGACTGATTTGAAGAAGAACTTCTTTCTTAAGATCTTCATTTACATCGGTGATAATAAAGTTTGCAAAGTAAACAACTTTTTCAAGTCTTTGAATTGATAAATCTAATATAATACCTACTTTTGAAGGAACTCCTCTTAAAAACCAAATGTGAGAAACTGGAGTAGAAAGCTCTATATGACCAAATCTTTCTCTTCTTACAATTTTCTTTGTAACTTCAACTCCACATTTATCACAAACAATTCCTTTGTATCTTATTCTTTTGTATTTTCCGCAATAACATTCCCAATCTTTTGTAGGACCAAAAATTCTTTCACAAAAAAAGACCGTCTCTTTCTGGTTTTTGCGTTCTATAGTTTATTGTTTCTGGTTTAAGAACTTCGCCATGAGACCAAGATTTAATATTTTCTGGAGAAGCCAAGACTACTCTTATAGAATTAAAATAAGGTAATCTGTTTATGTCAGCAAAAACCGGGTTTAGCTTTGGGTTAGAAGAATTAGACATATTTTTTTGTATAATTTATTTAATAATTATTTTTAATATTTTAAACTTATTTAGTTAACTAGTTTCGTAGCTACTTAAGATTCTTTAAGTAGCTACGTGACTAAGTAGCTATCATAATACTTCTACGTTTTCTTCAAGCTTTCCCGCTTCTTCCATTGCTTTTAATTCTTCTTTTACGCCAAGCTCGTCTTTAGCATCTGCTTCTGTTATTTTTATTTCCTCTTCTTCAGGAATAACTATTTCTTCTTCTATATAATCCATTTTACGATTTTCTTTATCAAGCATTTCAACATTTATTCCAAGAGCTTTTAATTCACTCATCAAAACATTAAAACTCTCTGGAATATTAATCTTGTCTATTTCCTCTCCCTTAATAATAGCTTCGTAAGCTTTACTTCTTCCATTTATATCATCTGACTTAATAGTCAACATTTCTTGCAATGTGTAAGCAGCTCCATAAGCTTCTAGAGCCCAGACCTCCATCTCTCCAAAACGCTGTCCACCAAACTGAGCCTTACCTCCAAGAGGTTGCTGAGTAATAAGTGAATAAGGACCAATAGATCTCTGATGAATTTTATCTTCTACTAAATGGTTTAGTTTTAAGAAATATGTGATACCAACAGTTGTCTTGTTATCAAAAGCCTCTCCTGTTCTTCCATCATATAGTTGAACTTTTCCATTTTCAGGATATCCTGCCTTTATAAGTTCCTCTCTTATTTGATCAATCGTTACTCCACTTAGTGTTGGTGAGGCAACAGTGTATCCAAGTTTTTTTGCGGCAAGTCCAAGGTGAACTTCAAGAACCTGTCCTAAATTCATACGAGAAATAATACCAAGTGGATTCAAAATTATATCAACTGGCGTTCCATCTTCCATAAATGGCATATCTTCTTCTGGGATAATTCTTGATATAACACCCTTATTTCCATGACGTCCTGCCATTTTATCTCCAACTTGTATTTTTCTAAGCTGCGCAATACTAATCTGAATCATTCTTACAACACCTGCTGGAAGTTTATCTCCATTTTTTCTTGTAAAAAATTTCATATCAACAACTTTTCCATGTTCACCGTGTTCCAAATAAAGAGATGAATCTTTTACATCTTTTGCTTTTTCACCAAATATAGCACGAAGAAGTTTTTCTTCTGCGGATAATTCAGTTTCACCTTTTGGAGTAATCTTTCCAACTAAAATGTCTCCAGATTTTACAGTTGCTCCGATTCTAATAATTCCATCTTGGTCTAAGTCTTTAAGCCTTTCCTCTCCAATGTTTGGGATATCTCGAGTAATTACTTCTGGACCAAGCTTTGTATCACGAACTTCTATTGAATAATTTTCAATATGAATTGAAGTATATACATCGTCTTTTACAAATCTTTCTGAGATAAGAATAGCGTCTTCGTAATTTCCGCCTTCCCAAGGCATATATGCAACCAAGATGTTTTTTCCGAGTGCAAGTTCTCCCTTATCAATAGCGGCACCATCAGCAATAACATCTCCTTTTTTAATTTTTTCACCCTTTTCAACTATTGGATGCTGATTCATACAGGTTGAAGCATTTGAACGAATAAATTTTGAAACAGCATAAGTATGCTCTTTTCCGTTCTTATCTTTTATCTTTATCTCAGACCCTGATACGGCAGTAACCTCTCCATCTTCTTTTGCTCTAATAAGCTGTCCGCTATCCTCAGCAGCACGTCCTTCAACTCCAGTACCAATAATAGGTGCTTCAGGACTAATAAGAGAAACTGCTTGTCTTTGCATATTTGATCCCATAAGTGCACGAACAGCATCATCGTGCTCTAAGAAAGGAATAAGCGATGTCGAAATACTAATAATTTGATTTGGGGCTACATCCATATAATCAATTTTTTCAACATCATCAAATGTAGGTTGTCCATGAACTCTCATTTCTGCTTGAGGATTTGTAAATTTTCCATCAACCTCTGTTGGGGTTGTAGCAGCTGTAGTAACACTTCTTTCTTCTTCAAATGCATCAATATAAACAACTTCATTTGTTACAATGGGAACAATTGCGATTGTTTTAATTTCAATATTTTTTGCTAATTCTTTTGCAATTTTTTCATCAATAAATGTATCTGTTTTTAGAACAACTTTATTTGTCTTTGGATCTACAATATCAATTCTTGTTGTATGTCCTTTGCTAATTTCGAATTTATTTTCTATATCATGCAAAACTTTTCTATAAGGAGTTTCTAGGAAACCATATTCATTTATTCTTGCATACGATGCTAAATGTCCTACAAGGCCAATATTTGGTCCTTCAGGTGTTGCAATAGGACAAATCCTTCCATAATGACTACGATGTACATCACGTACTTCAAATCCAGCTCTTTCTCTTGATAGTCCGCCAGGTCCAAGTGCTGACAATCTTCTTTTATGTTCAAGCTCTGCAAGTGGATTAATCTGATCCATAAACTGTGACAATTGAGAACTCATAAAAAATTCTTTTATAGTTCCTATAACTGGCTTTGCATTTATAAGTAAGTTTGGAGTAATAGAAGTAACATCCCCAGTAGACATTCTATCTTTTACAATTCTCTCCATTCTTGCCAATCCTATCCTAAATCTATTTTGAATTAATTCACCGACCGCTCTTACGCGTCTATTTCCCAAGTGATCAATATCATCAGCAGCTTCTTGATTCAAATTTAATTTTATAATTTCTTTTATAACATCAATAAGATCTTCTTTTTTAAGAGTTCTGTGTTCATTTGTAATAGGATAATCTCTTTTAAATCTCTTGTTTAATTTATAACGTCCAACATTTGCAAGGTCGTATCTATTGAAGTCAAAGAACATTGCAAATATAAGTGACTTTACATTTTCAGCGGTTGCCAAGTCTCCTGGTCTTATTCTTCTGTATATTTCTATTAAACCCTCGTCCTGATTATGCGCTGCATCTTTTTCAATTGTATTTTTTATAAAACTTACTTCCGGATGATTATCAACGTCCTTAAATAATTCTATCAACTCTTCATCTGTTTGATATCCAAAAGCACGAAGCAAAGATGTAACAGCTACTTTTCTTTTTCTATCAATAGAAACATACAAAACTTTTTTCTTTGGATCTGTTTCTATTTCAAGCCAAGCTCCACGATTTGGAATAATTTTTGCTCCATAATAATTTCTGCCAATAAAAGTTTGTGATGTAAAGAAAACTCCTGCACTTCTTACAAGCTGTGAAACAACAACACGCTCTACTCCATTTATAATAAAAGTTCCTTTGTCAGTCATCAGCGGAAAATCACCAAGATAGATTTCTTGTTCTTTTGAAATATTATTTCTTTTATTTACAAGCTTTGCATTTATCCTAAGAGGAGCTTCGTAGGTTGTATTTCTTTCTCTCGCATAAATTTCATCAAACTTTGGTTCGTCCAATCTATAATCTAAAAATGACAGCTCTAAATCACGTCCTGAAAAATCTCTAATTGGAGAAATTTCTTCAAACAGTTCTTTCAACCCTTTTTCAAAAAACCACTTATAAGAATCTTTCTGTACTTCAATAAGGTCTAGAAGTGGTAATGCTTCATTAACGCTTGAAAAATATTTTCTATTATTTTTCTTTGGCATAGTTATTAGTAATTATTATTTTTTAATTTATATTTTAATTTATTATGATTTCAAAATTCGATTAACAAAAAAATACCCATCTTTATTGATTAAATCAACTTAATTTTGGGTATTTATATTTTGTAAATTACAGTTAAACATTTTTTATGCTATAATGTTAAAGGTGTTAATTTAGCACTGTGGAAAACTTATTTTGTAACGAGTTATACACAGGGCAAAATTATACAAAGTTCATTAAAAAACGCCCTTTTAATCGATAAAAGGACTTCTCATATACTCTTTTTTCAAGAAATTTTGAGGTTTTTCTATTGAAGTTCTATAAAAATAGCTTGTTTTACGAAAAAAAACCCTTTCCCTTATTTCAGGGAACTTGCCAAAAAACGATTTTTTTTATATAGTAATAGTCATTAACATACAGAATTATAGCATCTGTATTTTTTTTGTCAATAGAATCAAAAAGCGGGATTTTAGGTCCCGCTAATCTGTTTTGTGTTTTCTCTTTCCTTTAAGAAAAGGGAAACTATTTCTATTGGAGATAATCCGATTCTATCGTTTGGATATTGAGGATTACCATTCCTGGTTATCATTAAATCCCCTGCAAGTCTATTAATGGCTGAATGATCTCTTGTTACAAGAGCAATAAGAAGATATTCTCTATGAGTACTTCTTTCAAAGGCGCATAAAAGATTATCAAGCTCTATCGCTTTTAAAGCGCCGCTAGAGAGCTCTAATCTTCTGTTTTCAATTAGTTTTGAAAAATACTCTTCCACGGAGTCTTTCATAAGAGACCATTTTCCATTTAGGCATACATAAATACTTTCTTCATGATTTTTTGGGATTATTATTATATGAGCACCCATGTAACTTTTTTCCAACATCTCATGAATTTCTTTGAGTTCTTTTCCTATTTTGATAAGAACCATATTAATCTCTGGGTCAATATGATATTGCTTATATTTTAATCGAGTCAATTTTCTCTTCTTAACAGAACGACCTACGATTAGCCTATTAATCTGTTTGCGTATTCTAATTTCATCGTTGATAAGACCTATATTTTTAGTAGCCCTATCTTGAGTTTTTTCCAAAAATATAACTGCTGCCAATTCATCAGATTTTATACTTATTGATCTTATTTCTTTTAATTCTGATGTAGCAGATTCGAGATCTTTTTGTTGTTGACATAAAAATTCTAATAAATCTTCTTTACTCAATTCGCCAAATGGTCTTTGTGATTCACACATTTTAACCTCCTATTATTTTATGTTTTAAATATCTTATCATTAAAAGAATAATTGTCAAATAAAAAATCAGTGCTTACTAGAAGACTGATAATTCAAAATTCTAACTATTATTTTAAATTACTTAAGATATTTTCTACTTCCTCATCAGATACATATGCATCTGTTACATATTTTGCCTGTTCATCGCTAAATATCTTTACCATTACATAAGTGCCTATTGTTTTGTTATTTCCCAAAGTATATTCAGTTATTATACACCTACCATATGCATTCCAAGAATTATCGCGCAAATCCATTGGAATATTTATTTGATAAATTCTGTGTTTATCTTTTATGAAAGTATATTTTTTACCAATTTCAAGAGAGTTTGGAATTTTGTCCTTATCTAATTTCAAACACGCTTGTAATAAAAATGGATTTCCCATTAATTTGAAGTTCTAAATACTAAAAACTAACCTCCTAATTTTCTAACCCTATTAACCGCCTAACCTCACTGCTTTATAGGCATAATAATATAAACAAAATTTTCATCTTTCTTTGATTTCAATATTCCAGCGCTTTTGTTATCAATTATTTCTAGAATTGTATTATCATTTTCTATATTATTTAGTCCATCTAGTAAATATTTATAATTAAATACAATATCATTATCTACACCTTCAATTTTTGCTGTAATTACTGTAATATTTTCCCCTATTTGATCACTAGTTGATGATATCACAAGTTCGCTTTTCTCAGCGACCAAGTTTAGTTTTATATCATTTATTCCAGGTTTGCAAAAAAGTGAAGTTCTCTTTATTGCACTTACAAATTCAAACACATCTATCTCAGCCTTTGTATTTGTTTCCTTTGGAATAATTTGTTTGTAATCAGGATAATTTCCATCAATAAGACGTGAAACTATTTCAATATTTCCTATTTCAAACAAAATTTGATTTTCTTCTACAAAAAATTTAATTTCATCTTCTTGAAAATCACTTAATATTCTAACAAGCTCTGAAACTGTTTCTATTGGAATTATAAGACTCGAGTCAGAGGAAGTTTTTGAGATATGAACAGTTTTCTCTGATAATCTATAACTATCAGTGCCAACGAGGGTAAGCTTATCTCCAATAATATTAAAGAATACTCCTGATATCTCTGGTCTATTTGTATCAACATAGACTGGGAAACTTGCTTTCTTGAGACCATTTCTTATTTCAACAGCTTCTATAGTATATTCTTTTTGCTTTTCAATTGTAGGAAGAAGTGGAAAGTCTTCATGACTCATTGTATTTATTGAAGTTTTGTCATTGGCACATTCTACTTTTAATATATTATCTTTTGTTTCAAGGGTGATATTTCCTTTTGGAAGTAAGCTAATAAAATCTGTAATAAGTTTTGCAGGAACTGTGCATTTTCCATCACGCTCTATTTTTCCTCTTATTTTACAATTTATACCAATTTCTAGATTTGTTGTAGTAAATGTAATTTGTCCATCACTTGCTTCAATAAGTACATTATTAAGTATTGGTAAATTAATATTCTTACCTGCTAAATGACTTACTGTTTGTAATCCTTTTATTAGGTTTTCTTGTAAACAAATTATTTTCATATATTTTTTAGTTATCCCCGAATTATTTGTATCTATTATTTATTATTCTTTTATATATATAAATTAATAATAATAATAAGTACTGTGAATTTGGTTGATAAGTGTTAATTTTGTCTTATATAAGCTGTTATATTGATTTGATAATATGTGTTTTATTATATGTATATTTCTGTGTATAAGTAGTCGATTTATATTTTGTATGTTTTGTCCCCTTTTATACACAGGGTTATTCACACAAGTTTTAAGTATAAAGTCTGAAGTTTGAAGTATAGTATATATATTTCTAACCTTCTAACTTGCTAACCACCTTCCGCCAGAGGCGGATCAGCCTTTGGCTGAAACTTTATTCATGAATCTTTTTTATAATAGAATTTATATCAGTTCTTGTCTTCTCATCTTTTACTATTAGATCACAGACTTTGTTATAAGCATGAATTGCTGTTGTATGATCTCGACCACCTATTTCAGAGCCAATACTTGGATAAGATGCACTTAATTCTTTTCTAAGTAAGTACATACAAATTTGTCTAGGATTAACAAGCTCTTTTTTTCTAGAGTTTCCGGTTAGCTGATCAAAGTCTATTCCATAATAATCGCCAACACATTTTATAATTGTTTTTGCGCTAAGCCCAGTTTCTTTTTGTTTTGCTATTATTCCACTTAAGACCGTGTTTACAAATTCTACTGATATAGGTTCACTACTTAACTGGTGAGTTGCTATTACCCTGTTTAATATTCCCTCTAACTCTCTTACACTACTTTTTGCAATGTTAGCAATCGCTGCAACAACTTCTTCAGAAATATTTAATTTCAATTCCTTTTCTTGTATTTTGCTATTTAAAATAGCCATTCTTGTTTCTAAATCTGGCATACCAATATCAGCTATCATCCCACTTTCAAAACGAGATGTAAGACGATCTTCTATTCCAGGCAATGACTTTGGTGGTCTATCAGAACTAATTACTATTTGTTTGTTTTGTTGATATAAATGATTGAAGGTATGAAAAAATTCTTCTTGTGTTCGCTCTTGTCCTTTCATAAATTGAATATCGTCTACTATTAATACATCAATATCACGATATTTTTTCTTGAAGCTTTCCATGTTTCCTGATTGAATTGACCGGACATAGTCATTTGTGAAATGTTCACTACTTACATAAGCTAGTTTTAATTCAGGAGAATTTTCTTTTATATAGTTTGCTACAGATTGCATTAAATGAGTTTTGCCAAGACCTACATTTCCATATAAAAACAACGGATTGTAGACGTGACCTGGATTTTTTGCTACTGCGGTTGAAGCTGCTTTTGCAAGTTCGTTTTGTTTGCCTGTTATAAAGTTTTCGAATTTGTATTTTGGGTTAAGGGATAAGTAACCATTTTCAGTTTTGTTTTGTGTACTTATATTTGTGCTAGAATGTTTTTCAGCTTCTAAATCATCGTTATATTTTTCTACTTGAGATACTTTTTTTATGTTTTGTTCTTGGATTTTTTCATGAGAAATCTTAAATATTAGCTTTTTAATAGAAGATGTTTTTAGTATATTGCTTAGCGCTTGTAATATTTCTTTGCTGTATTTATTTTCAAGCCAGCTTTTTGTAAAACCATTTTGAACAGCAATAGTAACAGTATCTTCACTTATTTCCAAAATACTTGTATTTTTAAACCAAGTTGTAAAACTAGCCTTTGAAATGTTTAGCTCTAATTCACCAAGCACAGCATGCCATAATTCTTGATTGTCCATGTAGTTTTTAGTAGTTAGTATTTAGTCTTTAGTATTATGCGTAATTTGATACGTTAATTTATTGAGAATTTTTCGTATTTCTATTAGTAGTAATTCTATTTCTGTGTATTCATCTTTGTTTCCAAAATTTAGTAATTTTCCTATTTCTAATTGAGTTTCAAGTTCAGAGCTAGATGTATAGGCTATCAGTAAAAATCTTCTAAATTCATTACTTGTAAATCTTGATTGACCTTCTGCAATATTTGAAGGTATTGATATTGCACATCTTTTCATTTGACTAGTGAGTCCAAACTGTTCTGATTTTGGGTACTTGTCTGTTAATTTATAGATTTTGATCGTTAATTGTATTGCTTTTTGCCAAACGATAAAATCCTTATATGAGGTTATCATAAAGCGCTTTTCTTTAATTGTCGTTTCGTAAGTAATTAGTAGAATTTATCTAAATACTAAACCCTAATAACTAAATACTATCCTCATTTTATACTATTTTTACAACTAATGGAATAGGCCTAATTATGTCAAAAGTGCATAAAGTGTGAATAAGTGGGGTTAGCTTCTTAGTTGTATAGTTGCATAGTTAATAACTTACATTTTTAGCTAAGGAGCTAAGCAACTACGAGGCTAATCTAAAATAAAAAACCACCTCGCATTTCTCCTTATTAAGAGCGCGTTGGTGGTTGTAAAATTAACCTAACCTCCTGGCCTAGTAGTAGTTATATCCAGGCTGAATAGATTGTTGGCACCCTACTACGCAATTTCGTTTGCTAAGCGAAATCGGTGCTAACTAGAGGTTTTTCTTCTCATTTCCCACCTCTTGGGTATTATCTTGTATGCTGACATTGGTTGTCCAGGGATTGGACTGTCAGCAGTTTGTTGATTTTTATAGGGATTCAAATTATCCCCATTTCTTAAGCTCTACTCCGGAGGGACACTTTAGCTTCTTATTAAAAGCTTTTTGTCAAAGTGTATGGGGTTGTTTTTTTGTTACAGTGCTAATCCCTCATTGAGCTAGTAGAAGCGCTCAATGTTAACGCACTCAAGTCATTCGTTTAATTCGTTTCATTTTATCCTCCAAAAAAGGCAATATTTGGGAGTTAATACGGGTCTTGGCCAGTTCTAAGTGCAATTTTACTATTGCGTTCTTGAATTCGTTCTCGGCCAATAAAAGGGCTCTTTTATTGTTTTTCTGTTTTTTTTGAGGATAATGGAGTCGTCCACACACGAGTTAGTAAATAGTCTTTATGATCCCAGTTTTCCGGGAGTATTTGGTGATCCCAGAGTACTTTGATTCTAAAGAAACCATTCCCTTCATTAGTTATCATTATTGTCTCATGAGTGTTTTTTTCGGCATATTCTTTAGACTTGAAATATTCCCATTGAAATTTTCCAAGTCCGTTTGAAAAAAGTTGGCGCATTATTGTAAGGGCGTTTATCTTTTGTGTATAAAGTCCACGAATAAAACCCTCTAGGCCATCTGTGGTGGTGAAGTTGGAATGAGTTATAAAACAAGTTTCTTCATTAGAGAGGTCCCTTATCAAGGAATGTCTTGTTCTGCACCCACATGACAGACATTGATTTATTTCTAGATTTTCTTGCCCACACAGTAGACATTCTGTTGTGACGTTTGGGACACCACTTCTAAAAGGCATTTTGTTTGATGGCGCTATGCCATTAATATGGACTATGGTGCCATTTTTGGCAACGGCATCAAAGCCTGTGCTTGCGTTTTCCATTATTACCTCCTACGGATCAGTATGGATACTGGATAGAACTTGGTACCTATCTCACCAATTGCTAATTACTTCACCTGGCGTCGCTGAAGCTATGCCAAGGCAGGCAGCAATCAAAGCAGTGCAGAGATAAGGTTTTATTTATGGCCTTGTCTTACGCAATTACTATATATTATCATCACCCATGGGGTTAAGATAAAGTAATATTGTTTGACATTTTTAAAATTTGCCATGTCTTGCCTTATTTATTTTCTCTATTTTAAGCCAAATCCGGTCCATAAAGGATAAGAAACGGCTTTGTGTATAGTTCCCTCCGCACTATTTTGATTGCTGCTTGTTTTTTATCTCGGCCTAGCTTTAGCGAAGCCGGATATTTATCAATGAACCTAAGTTAATATAGTAGTGTAGCATATTAAGTATATCTTGTCAATAGCAGGATCTATTATTACTCTAATTAACATATTATTTTAGCATATATAGGTATATTTGTCAATATTCATAAGAAAGAGAAAAATACACCCCGGGGGTGATAAATTCCCATATATCCGTATATATAAGCTAAAATTTGGCAATTTGATGATAGTTGGTGGCGCCTTTAAAGTGAATAATACCTATTGACGACTAATCTAGATGATATAAAATTTAAATAAAGACCGTATTATCGGTCTTTTAGTATTTAAAATTTAAAGAAAAGTGATTATGAAAACACAAAAAGTGGGAATATTTCCCAACAGTTTTTACCATGTATATAATAGAGCCACTGAAAAAAGAACTATATTTTATACAGAGAAAGATTATAATAGATTTTTAGAAAAGGTCTTTTTTTACAGGGACATAACTGGTATTAAAATTTTATCTTATGCTATATTGCCTAATCATTTTCATTTTTTGTTGACAGAGCCCGACACGTCAGAGGTATCGCACGTCAGAGGTGACTATAAAGATAACGTTAATCAGTATTTTGGTTCGAAAATTGCTAAATTTATGAGTTTATTATCAAATTCATATACAAGGTTTTTCAATGAAAAACATGAGCACTCGGGAAGAATTTTTGAAGGAAAGTTTAAATCTAAGTTTATTAAAGATGATATTTATTTACAATCAATAGTTGCGTATATTAATCTTAATCCAGTAAAACATAAATTAGTTAAAAATATTGAGGACTGGCCTTATACATCACATTTTGAATTAAGTGATATAATAAATAAAAATATAGTCAATAATAGAGATTTTTTAGACAAAAAAGAATATATAAATATCATTAAGCAAAATTTAAAAAAAATAAAGAGTGTTGATTTGGAATTTGATTGACACGTCAGAGGTGTGGCACCTCAGAGGTGTGGTATAATAAATTTATGAAACAAGATAAATTTTTATTTTTAATAATTTTATTTATTATTTTTCTCATTATTGCATTTGCTAGATTTTAGATCGGGTAATTTTTAATTTATTTGTGTTATTAAAGATTTATAATTAAATAATGATTTTCATGGAAGATGATGTGCTAAAAGAAAAAGAAAAATTTTTGTCTATTAAAACAGGCAAGCATTTTTTGGGTTATGCACTTATTGGAGGAATATCTAACTCAATAGAAATAATTTTCTTATTTTTGTTAGTAGAAATTTTTGGTATATATTATCTTATTGCTTCAGTTTGTGTTTATATGTTTGGATCAATATTTACTTTTTTAGGAAGAAAATTTTTTGTTTTTAAAGATAAAAATCTAAAAAACATATTTAGACAATTTGCTAAATATGTTTTTATGTTTATTATAGGAATAACGCTCAATATTTTTATAATGAAGTCTTTTGTTGATGGTTTTAATATTCATTATGCAATTGCTTATATAACATCTATCCTTATAACAGGAATTATTGGTTTTCTGTGGAATAAAAAGATAACTTTTAAAAGTTAGCTATTTCTTCTTCATTTAGTTCTTTTTGCATTTTTTCATATTCATCATCGATGAATTTTTTTATTTCCATATCTACCTCAACAAATCTTTTTATTTTAGGATCTTTATTTATCTCTTCTTGAGAAAAATCTAAAAAAGTTTTTCTTTCGGGTCTTGGAGTAGAAAGAAGTATCATATGATATAATTTATGCTCAATTAATTCGTCATCAGATATTGTAGGAAAGCTGTCTTTTATTATTACTAGTAGTTTATATGAAAAATGTTCTACTAGTTCTGAATATTTTTTTTGCAACATGTTTTCATATTCATCATGGATGAATTTTTCTATCCTTTTATCTATTTCAACAAATCTCTTTATTTTAGGATCCTTATCTATTTCTTCTTGAGTAAAATCAGTCCAGTGTTTTTCTCCAGATACGACAGAAGATCCAGATATAATTTGATAGATACTATGCTCATACAAATCTTTTTTGGGTAAATCTTTTAAGTATTCATCTGTATTTATAAATAATATACCACTTTCAATAATATCGTAACCAAAAAAAGTTTCTAACTCAGAAAACATTTTTTTGATTCTTGTAGATTTTGGTTGCTATATTGTTCTCCGATTGTTGCGCTTTCTTGTTTTGAGCTATTCTTTATTATCTCATCCCCTGCTGTTAGTGGTATTTCTTTGCTCATAATATTTTTGGTAGAAAAATTATTATTCCTATAATAGCAGCAATTATTGAAAAAACAAGAACCGCTCCAGCTGAAACATCTCGCGTCCTTTTGGTTGCCTCATAGTCAAGATTAAGCTTGTCTCGAGTTATATTTGCAAGTTCTTCTATGGATGTATTTATCATCTCTAGCGATATTATGATTCCAATTAATATCAGTACTACAAACCACTCTATGGTAGATAAGTCAAAAAATAATCCAGCTAATAGAACTGTTATTGTGGCAATAAAATGAAATCTAATATTTCTTTCCTTGATAGAAGAGATTATTCCATTATATGCAAATATAAATGCACGAAAGAATTTTTTCATATTATTGGCTTATTATGTTTATTTAATCAGCTACGATACTAAGTAGCTAATTAGTATACTTTTATTTTTACATCAGCAATGCCCGCCTTGTCAATTCCTAGAATTTTTGCCCCAGCATATGATAGATCTATCTCGGCTAAGTATTTTTTTGTTTTTTTGTTTTTTGAATATGGTCCACGATCACTTACTACGGCATCAATAGATATGCCAGTTTTCATATTTACAACTTTTATTTTTGTGCCTAATGGAAGAGTCCTATGTGCTACAAGAGTAGAATCAAACATGTTGAATTTTTTACCATTTGCCATCTTTCTTCCATGAAAAGCTTTTCCATACCACATAGCTTTACCAAAGATTATTTCCATTGGAAAGCTATTTGAAATAATTTGAGGGGTTGTCGTAGCAATATTTACAGTGGTAGTTGAAGATACAGTTGCCTCTTGTGCTCTAATTTGAGTATAATAAAGTAAGAAACAACAGGAGCTAAATAAAATACAAGTAATATAGGTTTTGAGTTTGTTTATTTTCATTAATACATAATAGCATAAATATGAACAATTTTCACGAATCCCCCCAAGATTATACTGACTATAGAAAATACAATAACATAGAGGAACAAATAGATATATTTGAAGAAACGATTAATCTTCAAGATGCTAACAATAAAGAAAAGCGAGTATTGCCAGTTGTTTCGGAAAAAGAATATGTATACAATGGTCCGCAGTATTATAAATTCCAAGTTTTTAAATTTGTTGGTTCTGATATGGTAATATTAGATTATATAGTCGCTAAAGATTATAAAGAGGCTGGCATAATGCTTGATAAAACAAAATATAAACATGATGATCGTGTATCCATATCAAAAATGGATCCATGCGAACCACCGGAAGAAGTTGTAGAAAAATATAGGATAAAGAGAGCAATGACAATAAATAAAAATAATAAAAGAGATAACTTACAAAAAATAGTAAAAGAATATCAAGAAAGAAAAGATATCTTTTGATTAACGTATTCTTTTAGATAAAATAAAAAACGGGTATGAATTTACCCGTTTTAAATTTTTAGCAAAACCCGCAGGGCTTCAACAAGATCCCCTCTATGGAATGGTTTTCTAAGAACAATGTTGTTCTTAGAGTTTTTGTCCTCAGGAAGGTGATTTGTACAAGTTAGGATTTGGATTTTTGGGGAAAGATCTCTTATTTTTTTTATAAATCCAGATCCACAGTTATATTCTTTATCCTCAGGCCCTTTTCCGGTCGGTATGTACTCTGTGATGAGTATTTGAACAGAGTTGTTTCTTAAGAAATTGAGTACGTCTTTTTCCTCTGAAAATTCAAATGTTTCAATATCCTTATCCTTAAAATAAGAAGATATAATCTTCTTATAAAGATTTCGAACAGCTGTGTCATGTTCAAATATAGCTATCGTGACCATTATTCCTCCTAATCTCGATTATACGTATGTTAATACACTTATTCATTTTTGTCAAATAAAAAAAGAATAAGCCAATTTTATATTTTTTATAATTTATTTTGTTATTATACAACTCTTTGCAATTATGCCGTAGAGTTTATTTAATATTTTTGTGAGATCATTAATCTGTTTTAATTCACCTTTTACAACTATTGTTATGATTCCTGAACAATTTGATACGCAACGTGGTTCTATGTTTACACCTAGTCTAGTAAGTATAATATGGCCGTTTTCTGAGAGTGCTTTATTTAACTTTTCCGAATTAACTTGTCGATTTGTAACCATTATTGTAATCGTTCCTAAATGTTGTTTTTGCATATTATTATATATTAGCCACACAGCTTTGCTATTTAATTGTTAATTTATTATAACACTTTAAACTTTAATAATAAATATATTATAGGCACTTATTCACAGTTGTTATTATTGACAAGATATTTATATCGTTGTAATATTTTTTTATGCCTATTCTAATAAGGAGGAAAAATGGCAAATCAAAATGGAGATAGTGGAGCAAGCGTTGCTTTTTCTGAACCAGAGCCACATTTTGCACAGCAAGAAACCGGTTTAGGGATTAATGTTTTTGACAATCCCTTTGCTGGAGCCTCAGCACAGGAGTGTGTTACAACCATGCAGAGTATTTTAGGTGATCCGGAGATTCTTCTAGAAATAATAGATATCCGGATTACTCAAATGCAAAACACGAATCCGCAAGGATATCGTTTGTGCCATCAAGAGGGGGTGTTACCTCATAATAGGGGCTGATCTCCTAATCCAATTTTACCGTCTATAGTCGTGACTTAGGCGGTTTTTTATTTGGATGTCTTTTTTTACGAGCCGTCTCCGACGGTTTTTTAAGATATTTTTATTTATAAATAAAGCTATAAATCGTTCTTGGTGGCTATTTTTAAAAGGTGTCGTATTGATTGTTTATTGTGCCATTGATTGCTATTTAATATTGATGTAAAAAATAAGAGTATTGTGGTTTTTGAATTACTAGACTTTTAATCTAGCTTTAATTCTAAAACCAAAACCCCGCTAAGTTAGACCTGGCGGGGAGTTGGCGAAAAGCGATTTATGAAGCGTGGTCTCGTTTAAAGCGAGATTGGCCTCTTATTTTTATTATAATTTAATGAAATATTTTGTCAAGTCTTTTTTAGAGTGAGATCACGCCTTATAATCGTACTTAATAATTAATCATTCAGTTATTAAAACTGAACGAAAAAAGTATGGATGTAAACAAAATTACATTATTAGGCAGGATTGTAAATGATCCGGTAGTAAAGAAGACAAAAACCGGAAAAGATTTAACAAGTTGCTCTATTGCAACAAACCTTATTTGGAAAAGTGCTAAGGGGTCTAATACAACAAAGGAGGTAGAATTTCATAATCTAATTTTTTGGGGATCAATTGCCTCTATCGCTGGCAAATATCTCAAAAAAGCAGACAGGGTTTATATTGAGGGAAGGCTTAGAACAAGAAAATGGGAAGACAAGAACAAGGTAATGCACTACAAGACAGAGGTCATAGTAAGCGAACTTGTAATGCTTGGCGGCAAAAAGGCAGAACAAACAGCAAGGGAACTTGCTGTTGAAGAGATTATTGTTGAAGAACAATAATACTTTCGTTTCATTTGGCGTTTTTTGATTCAACTACGGTCGTTGATAGAAAGACGCCAAGTTGAAACAGATTTAATATTATTTTAATTTAAAATAAAACATATGATAAGCAATTCTAAAAAACTATATTTCATTTTAACAATAATTTTGTTTTTTTCACTTTTAATATTTATAAATATCACAAGAGCAGAGGGAATAATTTTCTCGGAAATAATGTATGATCCAATGGGGTCTGATTCTGGAAATGAGTGGATAGAGCTTTTTAATAAAACAACAAGTAGTGTATTTATTGGATCAGATTGGAGGTTGGGTGATACATCAAATCACTTAATAAACTTTTACAATGGCCCAACAAATATTTTGCCAGGAAGTTTTTTTGTAATAGCTCAAAATGCTTCAAATTTTTTAAATAATTATCCAAATTATGTCAGTCTTCATAGACCATTATACGAATCTTCTTTTTCTTTGAATAATGCCTCGGGAACAATAAAGTTATTTCAAGGCTCAAGTATAATAACGGAGCAAGGATATACGTCTGTAATAGGCGGAAATGGAAATGGAAAAACGTTAGAAAGAGTAACTCCTCAGTTTAATGATAATGTATGGACAGAAGGATGGTTAGTCGGTGGAACGCCAGGAAGTCTTTCTAATACAGCGCCGATCCTTTACGCACCAGTTGCCATGATAAATATTTCTACCACGACAATTCATACAGGAGAGAGCATTTTATTTGACGCTAGTTCTTCTACAGATCAAAATGGAGATGTTTTAAACTATGTTTGGAATATTGGGGATATTGTAAGCTCAACTGATCCAATTTTTACACATTGTTTTTTAAGTTCAGGAACGTATAATGTTTCCCTTACCGTTTCAGACGCTACCTCATCAAATACGGCAAGCGTGATAATAAATGTTTTAGAAAATATAGAAATTCCGCCAGTTGATTATACTGGAAAAATTATATTAAATGAGTTATTGCCAAATCCAGAAGGAGATGATGACGGTGAATGGATAGAGTTAAAAAATATATCGAGCGATGATATTGATCTAACAGATTTTTTAATTCAAGATGAGTCTGGAAGGGGTTACTTAATCTCCCCAGATGATTTTTCTACTACAACAATAGGGGCAGGAGAATTTTTTGCGATAGATTATCTTATTTCAAGGATTGTTTTAAACAATACGGGAGATAAGATTACTATTTTTGATAGTAATGAAAATAAGATTTCAGAAATTTCTTATTCAAGTGTAAAAGAAGGGCAATCTTTTGCTAGGTTTAATAATGCTTGGAGTTGGACCAATAGCCCGACAAAGGGTTTGGAAAATGTTTTGACAGAAAATACTCAGAACTCTAATTCAGTTACAATTATTAACAATACTACAAATAATACAAGCGACATCGTAAAAGAAGAAAATGCCTTGATATGCGATTCAAACAGTTTGAATAAAAGTATCATTATTTCAGAAGTTTTTCCAAATCCAGGGGGGGATGATATCAATGAGTTCATAGAGATTTATAATCCAAATGATTATGATATAAATATTACAAATTGGAAAATAAAAGATTTGTCTAAGTCTTCTTATTCTCTAAGTGGAGCTATTGGATCTAAAAATTATTTATTAATATCTCGTGAAGATTCAAAAATTGCGCTTAATAATTCAAACGAAGAAATTTTTATTTATGATTGTGGAGAAAGTAGTATCACGAGTTTGAAATACGATAAATCATATGAAAATAAATCGTATTCATATAATTTAGCCACTAAAGAATATTTTTGGACAGCCAGCACAACCCCGGGAGAGGAAAATATTTTTGAAAATAAAGAGGGCGTAGTCAATCAAGAAAGGTTTGCTTCTACTAGCTTGGAAGTGTTTAATGAAGACGAAACAGAAATAGCGCAAGAATATTTAGATATATCATTTAATGAGCTTTCTAAAAATGAAGTTGTTTCTGGGCATGGTGCTGTAGTCTTTGTTCAAAATCAAATTTTAAGTAACTCAGCGTATATTTGTAACTATAAATTAGAAGAAAAAGTTGTTGATTATTACGATTGTATAAATTTATATTTTAATGGAAAATGGCCAGCTCTAAAAAGGGGTTCTATATTAAAATTTAATGGAAAGTTTTCAGAAAGCACTAGCTCTAAAAAAATTAAAGTTTCAAAAAAAGAAAATATCGAAGTTGTTGATTCTGTAAAATTATTAAATCCAGACGAAATTTTAATTAGCAACATAGATGAGGGGCTACTTGGATCTTTTATTTCTATAAGAGGACAAATCTCTAAATTAAATAAAAAAAGTTTTAATATTAAATCTGATGAAGATGAGTTCAAAATCAAAGTTGTTACAAATGATATAGATCTAAAAAAATTTACAAAGGAAGAAAATGTTTTCATAAGTGGCGTAGTTATAAAAGAAAAAGATTCTTTTGTTTTGGCGCTTGGTAATAAAAGTGATTTTATCAAAGATCAGCAAGCAGAAGAAAACTCAGATATTTTGGGAGAAAAAATAGAGAATCAAGAAATGATTAGTCTAGCTGACAATAAAAAGAGCTTTTTAATAAAAGTAGTTTCTAATATAGGAAAATTTTTTCAGTCTATTAAAAGTGGCTTTATAAATAAAATTTTAGCATCTAAATAAAAAAATCTTCCCTCACTCACCTATTTAAAGAATCAAAGTAAATTGATTGTTTTTAAGGTAAGCAAGAGAAGATATTAAAGCGACATCTTTCTACTCAGCCTCACGTTTTATGGCAAGGCATTCGAGGAGAAGAAAAATATCATTTTTATTATAACTCTTTTGTAAATGAAGTCAAATGAAATTTAGACTGGTGCAAAAAAATGAAGAAAGTGGCGTAAAAATGAGTTTCTTTGAAGTCACAAAGCGCGATCTTAGGATAAGTAAATTTTTAAAAAATAATATTTATGAAATTAGCTCAAAGAATTCCGCCTCTGTTTACAAAAAAATGTTTTGATAAACAAAATTTGCTCTCTATATATTGTATAAGCGATGAAGAAATGAAAAATATTTTATTAAAAAAAGAAAATTCAATTTTGTTTTTAGATTTTGATTTAGATCAGATCAAATTTTAGGACATATTTATTTGTATTTTAAATTAATCATCATGAATTCAATTTCTGGTGATTAATTTTTTGGTATTGATAAGTATTTAAAAATGATATAATGTATAGTAGAATTTAGAATGATTAATGTTGGGGAGTGCAAACTCCTTAGAAAAAAATCTTCTGGGGAGTTTTTTGTTTTGACAAAACTCATACAGTTAATCAAATATCTTCATAAATAACTAT
>JAEHGL010000068.1 GCA_019248485.1 Candidatus Komeilibacteria bacterium S5_K13
TTGAAAAAGTGAGAGATCAATTAAACTCCAAACTGCTGAACTTCTATAAAGGCTCTATTCTTATCATAATCAGAATACTCATTTTCAAATAAAAAAATAACTGTATTTAGTATACTATTTTTGTCATCAAAAAACTCATTACGAAAAAAATCTAAGTCAAACGAATTGTTTTTAGTATAATATATTATTATCGATTTGTAAAGATCACCAATATCATCACTGCCTATGAATTCACCCTCTAAATTGGACGCTAAATAGTCCAGTATATTAGAAAACCCAATTCCAAGAGCACATATTTTCTTCAAAAACTCTAGCTTCTTATCTTTTTCTATTGGGGAATAGATTTTGTAGGCAACTTTTATCTCCTCTTTTTGACTATTTTTTGATAATACTTCGTTTACCTTACCTCTTAACATTTGATAGTCAATATCTACTATTTCGCTTAGCTTTTTCAAATAACTTTCTCTCTCTATTTCATCTCTAAACTTTGCAATAAAAGCTAACAATTTTTGTATTGCTAATTTCTTTGCGAATATATCTGAGAGATTTATAGAAGATAAAATCTTTGAAAATACAAATTCCATTATTGGCTTTGCGTTTTTTATTGCCTCAAACCATTTTGTCTTGTCTTCTTTGATTAGGTTGTCTGGATCAATGTCCTTTGGCAGAGATATAATTTTTACATTCATGCTCTGTGAAAGTGCGTTGTCAATAATTCTAAAGGTAGCCTTAAGTCCCGCAATATCGCCATCATAGGCAATCATCAAATTACTTGAATATCTTTTAAGAAGTTTTACCTGTTCTATTGTAAGAGCAGTGCCTGAGGTTGCTACAACATTTTTTGCGCCACTTACATATGATGAAATTGCATCAATATTTCCCTCTACTAAAATTGTATATCCTTTTGATTTGATTTCGTTTTTTGCAAGATCAATATTATACAAAATATTACTCTTGTCATAAACCATTGTCTGAGGACTATTAATATACTTTGCTTGTGTCTGATCATTTGTAAGAATTCTTGCCGTAAAACCAACTACCTGACCAAAGGCATTGCTTATTGGAAACATAAGTCTTCCACGAAATCTATCATAAAACTTATATCCTTTGTCTGACTTTATAATCATGCCCGCAGATTCAATGTCTGCATCTTCAAATTTTTTACTTTTCAAATAATTATACAAATCGTCCCAAGCTTCACTACTATAGCCAAGTCCAAAGAGATCGCTAGTTTCTTTTTCTATTTCTCTCTTTGCTAAATAATCTCTTGCAATTTTTGCATCATCATTTTGAAGTAGTTTTTCATGATAATGATCCACAGACTCTTTCAAAATATCAAGTATCCTTGTTTTTTTGTTTGATAAATCTGGATTATAATTGTAGTCAATTTTTACATTTGCCTTATCTGCTAATACACGAAGTGCCTCTGGAAACTCTACGCTTTCTATTTTTTTGATAAACTCAAAAATATCCCCACTAGCAGAACATCCAAAACAATGAAATATCTGTTTATCAGGAGATACCATAAAAGATGGGGTTTTTTCCCTATGAAATGGACAAAGACCACGAAAATTACTGCCAGCTTGGGTAAGTGGCATATATTCGCTGATAAGGTCAACTATGTCTATTCTTGATTTTATATCTTCTGTTATTTGACTCATATAGTTTATATTATATCAATAAAGAGGTTTGGGCAACCCACAATACTTGACG
>JAEHGL010000069.1 GCA_019248485.1 Candidatus Komeilibacteria bacterium S5_K13
TTCCACGATAGATCTGCTCCAATAATACAAGTCTTGCCATTTCATGAGTCAATGTCATATTTGATAGGGATATCGTCTGCTTGCCTTCCAATATACTTCTATCATAGCCCAAAGCACCCGCTACTACAAATATTATTTTGTTTTGAATTTTATCAATTTTAATACCAAATTCTTTTGAATCGGGGTTTTTTCCATATTCGTCTAAAAAATATATTTGCACTTCTTTTTCTTTTTGCAAGAATTCTACTATTTTCTGACTTTCAATGCTTTTTGCTTTTTCTTTCTGGGTACTTCCAAATGCCTCTGCTTTTAATTCAATAACCTTTATCCTCGCATAAGGCTTAAGTCGTTTTAAATATTCTTGAATTCCTTCTTTAATCCATTTTTCTTTGACAGATCCAATTGTAAGAATTTCTATATTAAGCATGTGGAGTGGGGTTAGAAGATTAGAAAAATTAGTTATTTTACAAAAAATAATATTCCAAAATAAACTATCGTAATTATAAATAAGCTTATTATATTATATATCACAAGTTTTATAGCGTCTTTTTTGTTGTTATCTAAATACATAAGCACCGCCTTACCAAATATAAGTATCCCCATAACTGAAACTGATAATACAAGTAGCAATAACACTGCTATTGGTGCCATGATCCCACGATCGTCATCACCAAATAATTTTGCACCATTACTCATAAACAAAGCAATCAAAATTATATAAGCAAATGCTGACATAGAACATAAAATAGATTGTTTGATTAGTTTTTTCATATTTTTTTATTTAATTTTATCTTTTGTTATATCAATAATCTTATAATTATCATCTATAATTGAAACATATTGATTATCATTTAGAAGTATTAACTTATAACCAATTTTATAAATATGCTTTAATCTTTGATCAAGATATCTTTTTCTAAAATGTTTACTTCCCCAATGAGGTAAAATCGTAAAATCTACCAATCCCATACCTTTGTAATTTTTTAACTTCTTAGCTTCTTTTGCAGCATCCAAATAATAAACGGGATAAATATCAGGACCAGCAACAATAGATCCAGCACTAGTTCCAATATAAATTTTTCCTTTTTTTACATAGTCTTTAACTACTTTATCAAAATGACTTTCCTTTATTTTTTCAAGTAAATAAAAAGTATTTCCACCAGAAACATAAATAACATCTACGTCTTTAAGATCATTTCTCAAATCTCTTTCTTTTTTACCAGTGATTGTATAATCAAATATTTTAAAACCGACTTTTTTAGAGAGTCTCTATCTTTATCTTGCCAAGATAAATTGCCTTCTGATTTTAGCTCAGATGCGGTAGTAATAAAAGCCAATTTTCCTTTAATCTTATATCTTTTAACAAGCTCTTTTGCTACAAAACTCACACTTGATGTCAAAAATATTTTTTGCATATACTTATTGAACCTTATATTTATTTAAAACATTACTCGTAAATGCACTACTATGTTTTCTTATGTTATTAAAAGCATTAGTTCCATCTTTACCACATATTGCTATCAAGTCGGCGTTGCCACTTGGATGTTCTTTCGAGGTAATATAATCTGTAATATTATAAGTAGTGCCATCAATAACGGTCCAACAATCTGAAGCGCTGTTATGAGAAGAAATGTCTGATGTGTTTGTAGTGCTTGAATTTGCCTGATTTATAGTG
>JAEHGL010000070.1 GCA_019248485.1 Candidatus Komeilibacteria bacterium S5_K13
CAAATACATCTATAAAAAATAGACTTACAGCTGACGCTGAAAAAATAGGAATAAAAACTTACTTTCCAGAACTTTCTGATACAGGAGACAATGCTGCAATGATTGCAGTTGCAGGATACTTCAATAGAAAAAAAGCAAAGAAAAATAATTTCAAAATAACAGCAGATCCTAATTTGAGCTTATGACGCTAGTCATCTCAAGCGAAGTCACTTCTGACGTGGCTAAGTCGAGAGATATACTTCAAATAAAAAACCGCGAGAAATTAATCTTGCGGTTTTATAATTATTACAATAATTTAAGATATTTTTCCATTGCAACTACCTTAGCCCTACCTCCACATGGAGCTCTAAGATCAGCTACAAATATCTCATCAAGTGTCATTGCTTTTTCAACTTCCAATAACGAAAGCTCGTCCCATTTCAAAAACGCAATGTCCTGCGTCTTCTCTCTATAGTGCCATAATTCGTTAGCTTGATCAACTTCAGTACAAAGAGGGATCAATCTTTTAATTGCAGAAATTTCCTCATCACTATAAGGAGAACAGTCGGTTATGTATTGCCGGAGTTCTTGATATGAAGTACAAAGCTCTCCCCATCTTTTATGTGCACGTCCTATTGCGGGATATAAAATCTCGTGGAAAGGGCCAGTCTTAGGAATATTTCCAATAACATCTTTCACCTCTTTTATAGTTGACGTTCTTTCAATTTCCAACAATAAAAGCTCGCTCCACTTTTCAAGTATCCATTTTATTTGCATATTTTCAGGATATGAACTATGGTATGGATTACTATAAAAAAGTTTCTTAATCGCTTGAACTGTGGTGCAAAAATCAATACCTTTTTTTGTTGCGATATCTCGAACATTAACCATTCCTAATAATTCTTTGTACGGTGCTTTTTTATACAAAGAGATAATCTCTTCTAGCGTATTAGCCTTCTCAATCTCTTTAAAAGATAACTCATTCCACCTTTCAAGTGCTACTTTTTGAGCATCACCTGTATTGGAACTTAATCCATAGAGAGATTTAGCCTCTTCAATTGTTGATATTTTTTCAACTGCCTGCAAAGAAAGTTCGTTCCACTTGGTGAGTGCGGCTATCCTAGAATTACTATCTTGGGGTGACTGATTATACGCAGAGATTATTTCCTCTAGTGTAGTTGCCTTTTCAACTGCCTGCAAAGAAAGTTCGTTCCATTTTTTCAATGCGATCTTTCTAGATTTACTTTGGGGATTAGTTTTATCAAAAAAATATTTGGCATCTTGCATAGTACTACAAAGCTCTTCCCATTTTTTAAGCGCAACATTTTGAGCTTCACTATTATCAAGAATCTTCCTATAAACGTCTGCTATCGTTCCAACTGTCACATTAGAATCTGTCCAATTATCAATATTTAAAATTATTGAAATTTCTACAACAGATAATCTAAGCCTATCAGCCATAACTTGAAGTTTTGCTTTATCTTCCATCTTATCCTCCTTGGATAAATTTTTTTTATTATAACTAAATTACTACTAGAAGTGATTTTTGTCAAATAAATGTACTAGATGGGTACATAGGTAACACTTTATGATATTTACACGTAAAGTTAATTGGTGGCATATAGTCTAGGGTCTGATGAGGTCTTTG
>JAEHGL010000071.1 GCA_019248485.1 Candidatus Komeilibacteria bacterium S5_K13
AGTTTACAAAATTTGCAAAATAAGGAATTCCATATTTTGCAGTCATCTCCCAAATCTTTTTGTATTTTGGATTATCCCAGTCAAAATCTTTGGTCACATTGATGGTCCGCTAGTATCCTTAAATGGATCCCCAACTGTATCTCCGGTAATTGCGGCTTTGTGACTTTCAGACCCTCTTCCGCCTGACAAGCCTTCAATAAACTTTTTTGCATTATCCCAGGATCCGCCAGAGTTATTCATAAATGTACCCATCATATAGCCCGTAACTGTTGCGCCAATGAGTAAACCAATAACCATTGCTGGCCCCCCAATAAATCCAATAATGAGTGGAGATAATAAGCCAATCATGGCTGGGAGTATCATTTCTTTTTGAGCTGCTATGGTGCTTACTTCTATACATTTGTTGTAATCGGGAACGCTATTGGGATCTTTGAGTAAATTGAGTTCCTTAAATTGTCTTCTTACTTCTTTTACCATAACGTTCGCGGCTCTTCCTACTGCCCTAATAGTTGTTGATGAGAACAGAAATACGAGCATTGATCCTATAAAAATCCCTACTAAACCTTTTATGCTTGTCATGGAGGTATTTATGGTTGGGTCAATGCCGATTTTTATTGCTGCAGTTTGTGCTTCTTGCATATATGAATAAATTAGTATAAGCGCTGTAAAAGCCGCAGATCCTATTGCATATCCCTTTCCAGTGGCTGCAGTAGTGTTTCCAAGCGAATCAAGGGCATCCGTCCTTTCTCGGACCTCTTTGTTTTGATGTGTCATTTCAGCGATACCGCCAGCGTTATCAGTGATTGGTCCTTGTGCATCTAACGATAGAGTATATGGTAAGGTAGCAAGCATTGAAACGGCTGCTATCGCTATTCCACACATTCCGAGAATTTGATTTTGTTCAGATCCGCCAGCGCTGTAGAATGCAGCAATCGTTCCACTTACAAGAATTATTGTCTGCGGAAATGTACTTTGCAATCCAACGGCGATTCCTTCTAATATGGTTGTTGCGTGTCCCCCGGCAGTTGCCCTTACAATAGATTGGGTTGATTTGTAGTGGGAAGATGTAAATACTTCTGTGAAGTATCCCAGGAAATTACCCACTAAAATACCAATTATAATGCAATACCAAAGATTTGTGTTATTAGGAAGCATTGCTTTGACAATAAAATAACCTCCTATGATTAGAACGATTGTTGATATCCAGTTTCCCCTACGTATTGCTGTTAGTAGATTCTTTTGCGAAGCACCCTCTTTTGTTTTCACAAAAAAGAAGCCAATAAAAGACGCAATAACACCAAAGGCCGATATTAATACTGGCAATGTCATTGCTTTAACCGCTTCTTTTGGAAAAGTTGTAACGAAAATTAACATTGCTGCTGCAATACCTCCAACGAAGGACTCGTATAAGTCAGCACCCATTCCAGCAACATCACCAACGTTATCACCAACGTTATCAGCAACTGTAGCGGGATTGCGAATGTCATCTTCTGGGATATTTTCTTCAAGTTTTCCAAAAAGAAATGGACATGTTTAATGAGGCTTTTGCAGAGGTGATGATGGAGGGTGATGCAAACGGACGCGTATTTTCATTCCCAATACCTACT
>JAEHGL010000072.1 GCA_019248485.1 Candidatus Komeilibacteria bacterium S5_K13
CGCTTACTCCACCGCCAAAAATTATATTTTTTACATTGTAATCACGTGCTGCTTGGATAATTTTTTTTGAAAGCACGTCACATACTGCGTTTTCAAAAGCACAACAATATTCTGCCTTGATAATTTCCTTCCCCTTTTCACTTTCGCCTTTCCACTTATATAATACCGAAGTTTTCAATCCTGAAAAAGAAAAGTTATAGTCTTTTGTATTTAGCATGGGACGAGGAAGTTCAAAGCTGGGTTTATCTTTGTACTCGCTTGATAATTTGTTTATTATTGGGCCACCAGGGTAACCAAGCTCAAGTATTTTTGCAACTTTGTCATATGCCTCTCCTACTGCATCATCAACTGTTTGCCCAAGTAGTTTATATTTTCCATAGTTACGCATTAAAAATATTTGAGTGTGACCACCTGATATTACTACGGCAAGACTAGGAAAAGTATTTTTCTTATCAAATAACTCTGGATGTGTTAGCCAATTACTATATATATGAGCTTCTATGTGATTTATGGGAATTAATGGTTTTTTGTAGATAAATGATAGTGTTTTTCCAAGTTCTAATCCTATTGCAAGAGAGGTGATAAGTCCTGGACCATATGTGACAGCAATTAAATCTACATCAGTCGTAATGTCAATATCCAATTCCTTAAGTAATGGAAAAAAATTCTCAGCATGGTGACGTGCTGCGACTTCAGGAACTATTCCGCCGTATTGTTTGTGAATTTCAATTTGTGACGAGATAAGATTTTTGAGAACCTTAATCTCGCCACCTTTAACTTCAATAAGAGATAGCGCACTTTCATCACAAGAGGACTCTATTCCTAATATTTTTAATTTTTTATTCGCCATTTTTATATACTAATATTGATGCGATTCTAATATACAAATGTATGCTAATTATACTAATTATGATGCCAATATACGAATTTTATAAATAATTTAAATATTCGTATTATTAGTATAATTAGTATATTTGCATCGTTTGTTATTCGTTAATAATTTCTGCTTGATAAGTAGAGAACTTTGTTTCACCATCTTTATAACAATCATGATCAAGTCCGGCTTTTTGACATAATGATCCAAAAAATTCTTCCTCGTCAGATACATTTTCCCAAACCTGTGGTAAGTATGTTGCACCACGATTTCCTTGACGAAGCACAACCCCGTCAATATTTCTTCTAATATTTTTAAATTCAGTTTCTTTTGGAACTGTTAATATCGATATTTCTATTGTAACATCTTTTAACTCATCTAGAGAGAGGGGGGAAAATCTTGTGTCTTCAAATGAAGCTGAGAGTGCATTAAGCTGGACTGCTTTGTATAGCTTTTCAATGGGCTCTATATAGCCAATACATCCTCGTAATTTTTGATTTTTATTTAGAGTTA
>JAEHGL010000073.1 GCA_019248485.1 Candidatus Komeilibacteria bacterium S5_K13
CATATTTTATATTGCAAGGATCGAGGCCTATTGAAGCATTAAAGCAAAGTGCAAAAATTACTTATTCTATTTCAATTTTTGTTTTATCTGTCATGTCACTTAATAATAAATCACCAACATTTTCACGACTAATAACATAATTCCTGCCCACTTTTTCTGCTATTAAACTACCGCGTTTAATTCTATTAAAAACAGCTATTCGACTAATGCCCAATAAATCAGCCAATTCTTGTACTGTATAATATTTTTTGTCCATATTTTGTTTGTTAACCTTATGTTTGTATGTTAACATATGTTAACCTACGAGTCAATAGTTAACATAGACAATTTATATAAAAACAAAAAACCATCTTATAGAGATGGTTTTTTGATAATGTTTAATGCTCGTGCCCTTCGGCAAGCTCAGGACACCCAAAAGGTTCGTATAAAATAGAAATATTATGAATTTTTTAAATTGTGCGAGTGGTACACCCCGAGTTTATCGAGGGGTGGAGCGGGTGAGCGGAATCGAACCGCCCTCTTCAGCTTGGAAGGCTGACATAATAAGCCACTATACGACACCCGCAATACTTTTATATGCTAATAGCTATATAATTTAATCATTTCTAGAGCAAAAAGTCAATTCCTTACTCCGCACTTTTTTACATATTTTTCCATTATCTTCTTAAATTCTTTTAGCTTAGCTGGTGGAAATCCCATCTCACCACTCAAACCCTCATCCAATAGCTTTCCCCTATCTTCAAAATTTTGCAAATATACGAAACTTGCACCCTTTAATTCCTTGGCCAATTTTTCTATGTCATCAGCACTAAAAAACTTAGGAAGTATTGTTGTTCTAAATTCATATTTCAATTTTGAATTAATCAAATAATTTTTTGTTTTCTCCACCTCTTTATATAGCGAGCTTTTACATCTTGTAATAGTTTCAAATAAATCCTTGTGCGCCTTGTAATCCATAGCAATATAGTCAATCAGTTTTTCATCTATTAACTCTTTCAGCTTCAAAAAATTACTTCCATTTGTATCAAGCTTTATCTTATATCCCATTTTCTTAACCTTCACAATAAATTCTTTAAGCCCTAGCTGAAGTAATGGTTCGCCACCCGTAATACAAAGTGCTTCTAATTTGTGTTTTCTTTTTTTCAAAAAATCTAATACCTCATCCCCTGAAATATCAAAAATCATTTCCTGATTAAAGGAAATAAGCTCTGGATTATGACAATATCGACATCTGAAATTACATCCTTGAGTAAAAATAATAGCAGAAATCTTCTTTGGATAATCTATCAAAGATGTTTTTTGCAATCCTGAAATTTTTAAGTCAATGTTTTCCATTTTGATAATAAT
>JAEHGL010000074.1 GCA_019248485.1 Candidatus Komeilibacteria bacterium S5_K13
GTCACGGTGAAGCACTATTGGCTTGTGCTTTGGATTGCTCGAATTGGGCTGTAAATATATTGCATCTGCGCGCTTGAAAAATTTCTTTATAGTGCCACAACCATTTACAATAGCTAATACATTTTCTCCACTTCTTGGCTCGCCATTTTCTTTCTTAATTAAAACTAAATTTTTGTCTCTAATATTTTCCTTATTCATACTATCTCCGTGTGCTCTCACAAAAAAGTAGTCTTCTCGCTTCCTCAGGAATTTGACAGTATTTTTTTATAAGCCTTAAATTCATTTCTGAATTTGTAATAATTTCGTCCGATAGGAATCTTTGTTTTTGAATTTCACGAGCTTCTATTATTTGTTTTTTTACAGTACTTGTATTTTCATCTGTTTTTTCAAGTTCATCATGTTTTACTCTATTTATTGTCAGATGAATATCTATTCTATCGAGCAGTGGACCTGAAATTTTTTGTTGATACAATTTTATTTGAGAATTTGTGCAAGTACATTGTTTTTTATCATCTCCAAAGAATCCACAAGGACAAGGATTTTGTGCTGTGACAAGCATAAATTTTGAAGGAAACTCAAGTGTTATCTGTGCGCGAGCAATTATAACACTACCATCTTCAAGTGGCTGGCGAAGCGTTTCTAAATTTTTCTTTGGAAATTCAGGGAGTTCATCAAGAAACAAAACTCCTCGATGAGAAAGTGACACCTCTCCCGGCCTAGGTATTCCTCCCCCGCCAATTAGAGACACAAGAGATGATGAGTGATGAGGTGAGCGAAAAGGCCTCTTAGTAATAAGTGGCCGATTTTTGTTTAGTAATCCTATTGAACTATATATACGACTAACTTCAAGAACTTCTTTTTCGCTTAAGTCTGGAAGAATGCTAGGAATAGATTTCGCAATGAATGTTTTTCCAGATCCAGGAACTCCGGTCATAGAAATATTATGACTTCCTGCGCAAGCCACTATCACAGCCCTCTTTGCACTCTCTTGACCGCGAATAAGGCAAAAGTCATAATTATCAAGTTCTATTTCGTCGCTAACAATTTTTTCATTATTAATAAATTTTTCTATTTTTGTTTTACTTTTTAGGTATTTTGCAATTTCTGATAAATTTGAAATAGGATAAATATTTATGTCTTTTATAACACTTGCCTCGCTTGCATTATCTATTGGTAGATATATGTTTTTGTAATTATTCTCTTTGGCATATATACAAATTGAAATAATATTATTTATGCGCCTTAGACTTCCGTCAAAAGCAAGTTCTCCTACAAAAATAGAGTCTTTGAAAATTTCACCAGAACCCGGTATAACATTTTCTTCTTGAAGTATTGCAAGCGCTATT
>JAEHGL010000075.1 GCA_019248485.1 Candidatus Komeilibacteria bacterium S5_K13
CCACAAGCTAACTTGTGATCTCCTAGTAAAAATATATCTCCTGTTTTTATATCTTCTATTTCCATATTGTTATTTTAGTTTATTAGTTTAGCTTTTTGGCCAGTGAACTCCTCGAACCTATTTATTATTAGTTGACAGAACAACGGCTCTATCTCAGATAAGAAAGCACGCCGTTTAAGTTGCTCACAAGCGATAATTAATCCACCCGAGCCAGCAAATAGGTCTAATATTATGTCATCAACTTTTGAGCATCTTCTTATTGGTCTTTCGTGAAGAGTGACTGGTTTCTGAGTTGGATGTAAATATTGATTCCCGGGCACTCTTTTCTCTAGCCATATATCTATTTGATCTAAGATATCTTCTATAGCTCTATTACCTACGCCTATTTCACTATTTAATATTTCCCCAAGATTTTTAATTGGTGCGAGATATGGCTTCCCAATCGTGCCATAAGCTACAGACTCATACATTTTTGAAAAAGCAACATTAGCTGTAATATTTAATCCATTTTTTACCCAGATTAAGATTCTTTTATTTTTTATTCCAAGTTCTTTATATAATTCTTGAAGAAGTCCAACATAGCGAGAATCACAATATGAAAAGAAATGAAGATCTGGTTTTGAAAATTTTAATGCATTAGAAAATATCTTCTTTAAAAATTCTCTATATTCTGCATCACTTTTTTTATCATTGGTTTGACCTCCGTAATGACTTTTTCCGCCAAGCCCTTTATTATAACTTAACCCGATGTTGAAAATTGGATCTGTGTAGACAACTGATGCTTTCCCTCCATTCATTAGTTTTTCTATATTTTCCTTATTCCCAGAATCACTACAAATTAACCTATGCCTTCCGAGTTCGAATATGTCTCCTAGCTTAATACTAGTTTCTTTTATTTTTTCCAATTCTTTAGATTCGTCATATAAATCATCTTCTACTGTCATAACATCATTCCAAATTTCTCCAAGGTCATCGGCTGAAAATCCAACATCTAGAAGTAATTCGGTCTGAAATGTTTTTAGGATGTCTAGATCCCATGATCCGACATTCTTACTCAATCTTAAAACAAGTTCTTTTTCTTGTTCCTCATTTAGATAAACATAAACGGCAGGTACTTCTGCGTAACCTAGTTTTTTTAAAATTTTTAATCTTTGCACTCCACCCACTACAATGTTTTTTCTATCTTCTGACCCATTCAAAATTATGGGGTCAATAATTGAGAAGCGACGAATACTTTCAGTTATCTTTTCTTCTTCATCGACTGTCATCTTTTTAGGATGATTCTCTAAGATTTTTAGTTCAGAAATTGCTATGTGAACA
>JAEHGL010000076.1 GCA_019248485.1 Candidatus Komeilibacteria bacterium S5_K13
GAATTGTTTTCGTAATTTCAAGATTTGATTTTTCACTATTTCCTCCTATGCAATATGTTTCGCCTATTTTTCCATCGTGAACTATTACATCAACTGCACGAGAATGATCGTCAACATGAATCCAGTCTCTTACATTTAGTCCGTCACCATATAAGGGAACCTTTTTTCCCTCTATCAGATTTGTAGCAAAAAGAGGTATTACTTTTTCAGGGAATTGAAATGGGCCATAATTGTTGGAACAGTTTGATATTGTTATAGGAAGTCCAAATGTGTGATAATAAGCACGCACAAGCGCATCTGAGGCTGCTTTTGAGGCGGAATATGGACTTTTTGGATCATAGGGAGTCTTTTCATGAAATCCAGGATCATCCGCCCCCAGTGAACCAAAAACCTCATCAGTAGAAATATGATGAAATCTTTTGATTCCAAGTTCTGTTGCAATGCGAAGTAATATATTTGTTCCAAGTACATTTGTTTTTACAAAACTATCTGGATCCATAATAGATCTATCAACATGACTTTCTGCTGCAAAGTGAATTACAATGTCGCAATCTTTCATAGATTCTCGGACAGTATTCTCGTCTAGTATATCCCCTTTTACAAATGAATAGTTTGGATGAGTCTCTATTTCTATAAGGTTTTCAAGGTTTCCAGCATAAGTTAATTTGTCAAAATTAACTATTTTATAACTGGGGTATTTTTTGAGCATATATAGGATAAAATTTGATCCTATAAACCCCGCGCCACCGGTGATGAATAATTGCATAATTGAATAATAGGTTAATAGTTAATTGCTTGTATTTAAATTTTTATTTTTCATTTCTTCTCTAAGTTTCATCCATATTTTTCCAAGTTCATTTCTTCCATCTTTGTTTGCGCCCCAACCCCAACAGTCGTCATATGGAGAGTCTTCTACAATCTGCATATCTCCTGTTTGTAAAAGTTTTTTCATAATGTATGGATTTTGTTCTAATTTGCATTTTACAATATCTTCCATAATGCCCACCTTTATTTCCTCCCAATTACTTGGTGCTTTATCAGCATTTGCCTTTGCTATTTTGTATGCTTCATGAGCACTGTGACAATTAAATATTTCTATTGATAACTCTGGAGCTGTATCAAAAAAATGAGCTGCTTGATATGCGTGTTCTGATGTTTGCCATAGTTTTCCACGCCACTCTACTTGGAAGCTAGAAAAATTTGAAAATACATAAAATTCTCTTTCGTAAAATCCTATTATATTTCCACTTGTTTCTAAAACGGGATCTCTAAATTGCATATATTTATATGTTAGAAAT
>JAEHGL010000077.1 GCA_019248485.1 Candidatus Komeilibacteria bacterium S5_K13
ATTTTAGATAAAAGAAAAATAATGGAAAACAAAATAATTGCCGATCCCATATCTGGCTGTAATAATACAAGCCCTATCATAAATAGCATTGCAAGGGCTGAGACAAAAATAGGTTTCCACCCATGAATAAACTCCTTTGCGCGCTTTGATAAATACGTTGCAAGAAAAACAACAAGTGCAATTTTGGCAAACTCAACTGGCTGAAATTGGAATCCAAAAACTGGTATCCATGCGTTTGCACCCCTAATACTTCTACCAAAAAACAAAAACGAGTGATAAAAAAATCAAAGATAGTATCAAAAAAATCTTGTAATAAGATTTCAAAAATCTATAATCAATAGATGATAAAAATAACATAATAAAAATAGATATACCAAAAAAAAGGACTTGCTTATAAAAGAAAACCATTTTTGTATCAATATTGCTAAGACCCACGCTATAAATACTTGCCAAACCTATAATAGCAAGGAGCACAACTGGGACAATAATAAGTAAATCAAAATGTCTAATTCCCCTCAAAGATAATCTCATTTATTTTGAATGTAATTTGTTTTATCAAAGATATTAATCTCTGGAATTATAACAACACTAGCATAAGATGGAATTTTGTAAAACCAACTTGCCTCAAGACGTCTTTCTTCTCCCGAATAAAAATTCTTTTCATCTAACTTATCTACCGCAACTATTTTGTCTCCCAATGAAATTACAACATTAAATAAGACGTTTTTAAAATTATATGGGGATGTGTTTTTTGCATCAAATTCTACCCAGTTTCTATTTGTAGCTTCACTATTGATCAAATTATTAACTTGATTTTCTATTACGAAATTATCGTAAGATAAATTTTTCATATCAACTTGTTTAATTTTCTTATATGAAATCGAAACTATCTGAAAATCATATGAATCAATATTTTCTGAGATTGCTATGTTAAAATCCATCAAAACCTTTGTTTCCTCGGGCCTTATAAAGGCGTGGAGTTCTTTACCATTTATTCCATTATAAACGAACCTATAAGTCATATCGTATACAGCGTGTTCTTTGTTTGGATTATAAACCGTAGCTATAAAATCATATTTATCAGCTCCCAAATTTATATAATCCTTTGAAACAAATTCTAGATCCATTGCTTTATTATTCTCCCTTATAGAAACCCAATCAATCGTGGCAAATATTTGATTTTTATCGTTTGAATCTGCAACTAATATTTTTACAAAAGAAAAAATAGAAAAAATAAATAACGCCGTTATAATAAAAATTAAAAAGAAAATAATAACTTTCTTAATTTTACCATT
>JAEHGL010000008.1 GCA_019248485.1 Candidatus Komeilibacteria bacterium S5_K13
CTTACCATTTTAGGAATTGATAATCTTGTTGTAGTTGACACAAAAGATGCTTTATTTATTTGTCCAAAAGACAGGTCGCAGGATGTAAAAAAAGTTATAGAAATTCTTAAAAAAGATAAAAAATTATCAAAGTATTTATAATTTTTTAAATCCATTATATAAAATGGGCACTGTAAAAATTATTAAAAATAGAGTAAAAAATATACACACATCAAAAAATATGAAAATACTATTTAATAGGTTGAAATATTTAAAATATGTTTTAATAACGCCAGCATTTATTTTTATAATGTCAGTATTGTTTTATTTTTATCAGATTAGCACTCCCGTATCAAAAGATAAAACAATGATTAGTTTAGAAATTTCAAGTGGTGAGTCAACAAAACAAATAGCTACCGAATTAAAAAGCTTGGGTGTTATAAGAAATGTTCTTTGGATGAGGGTATATTTTAAGTTAAACAATTTATCTTCTAAATTAATAGCGGATACTTTTAGCCTATCCCCTTCAATGAGTATAAAACAAATAGCATCTATTATAACATCAACAAACAGAGAAGAAAGAAGAATAACAGTGATAGAGGGTTGGAATGCAAATCAAATTGGGGCTTATTTAGAAAAACAAAGTATCTGTTCAAGTAGTAAATGGGCTTCTTTGATAGAAGATTATAAAGAAGATTATTTGTTTTTAGAAAATAAGCCTTCTAATATGAGTTTGGAAGGATATTTGTTTCCAGATACTTATACGATTTATAAAAATGCATCTTGCGAAATTGTTTTAAAAAAAATGTTAGATAATTTTGAAAATAGGGTCAATGAGGAAATGATGGGGGATATAAAATCACAAAATAAATCTTTATTTGAAATTTTGACTATGGCATCTATTATTGAAAAAGAAGTAAATAATGTTGAGGATATGAAAATAGTTTCTGGTATATTTTGGAATAGAATAAAAAACAACCAAGCACTTCAGTCTTGTGCTACTCTAGCTTATATCTTGGGAGAAAACAAAGAGCAATATTCTTATGAAGATACACAAATAAATTCTTATTATAATACTTATAAAAATAAAGGTCTCACTCCGGGGCCTATTACCAATCCTGGCTTAAATGCTATTAAAGCATCTATTTATCCTCAATACACAGATTATAATTATTTTTTAACAGATTTAGATACTGGCAAGACCATATTTAGTAAAACTTATGATGAACATCTTAAAAATAAGGCAAAGTATTTAGACTAGCTTGATTTTAGACTACAAAGAGAGTAGTATATTAGCACAATTATGTTAGAGAGAATATTAAAATTTTTTAAGGTAAAAGACGAAGATATCAACAGGCGTGAAACCAGGGTTTATGAGATAATTCCTGGTCTTTTGATATGGATCACTTTATTTGTTTGTATTTTTGTTTTGTCTATTTTTAAGCCTATTTGGGGTATATTTTTTATTATTTTTTTGGACATTTATTGGGTTATAAGAATATGGTATATGTTTGCATATTTACTTTCTTCTTGGATAAGATATATAAAGGCTGGCAAAATTGACTGGGGAGAAAAACTTCACGGAATTAATGGATGGGAAAATTATATTCATCTTGTTGCAATGCCAACATATAAAGAGCCTTATGACGTGATAAAGCAAACTTTTGATAAGTTGTTAGAGGTGAATTATCAAAAGGATAAAATGATAATTGTTTTGGGCGGAGAGGAAAGGGATGAGGTAAATTTTTTGAAAATTGTAGAAAATGTAAGACGTGATTATGGTGATAAATTTCAAGATATTGTTTTTACTACTCACCCCAAAAATTTAGAAGGAGAGATTCCTGGCAAGGGTTCAAATATGTATCACATAGGCAGGGAGATGACAAAATATTTTGAAGCAAGAAATATTGATATATCTCGTGTTATTATTTCTATGTTTGATATAGAAACTTGGACACACAAAGAATATTTTAATTGTCTTGCATATCATTATCTTACGATAGAAAATCCAGAGCGTCATAGCTATCAGCCATTAGTTTTGTTTAATAATAATGTTTGGCAATCAAATCCAATTGTTCGAGTTGTAGCACATTCAACAACATTTTGGTTGCTTACTGATTTATCGAGGGCTGAAAGGCTTTTTACTTTTTCATCTCATAGTATGAGTTTTAAAACGTTAGTTGAGGTTGGGTATCATCCAAAAGATGTAGTAACGGAGGATACTCGTATATTTTTGCATTGCTTAAATCATTTTAATGGAGATTATCGTGTTTGCCCTATTTTTATTCCCGTTTCGATGCAAACTGTTGATGTAGGTAATTTTTTTGAATCACTAAAAAATCAGTATATACAAATTAGGCGTTGGGGTTGGGGAGTAGAGCATTTTCCTTGGATGATGATGAATCTTGTAAAGAACAAAAAGATTGCTTGGAAAATAAAAATAAAATATTTATGGAATCAAAGCGAAGGGGTCTATACTTGGGCAACACTTCCAATTTTGGTTACAATAATGGGATATTTGCCTATAAAAATGGCTGATTTATCAATTCACTATAATGTGCTTATTCACAATACCCCATATTTGCTAGAGAGAATAATGGGATTTGGTATGATAGGACTTTTTACAGCTTCTGCTATGAACCTATTTTTCTTACCTAAAAAACCAAAAAATATTAAAACTATTAACTATCTTATAATAGTTGTTCAATGGGTTTTATTTCCAATAACTATGATTTTGTTTGGTTCTATTCCGTCTTTAGAGGCTCAGACAAGATTAATGCTTGGTGGAAAACATAGACTAGGGTTTCAAGTAACAAAAAAAACTTAGTGTAACGCTAGGTCAATTGATAATAGTGCTTTAATTTAATATACTTCCAATAAAGTTTTTGTATCCATTTACAAAAGAATTCATATCGGTTTCCTTTTTTCCTTCAAGTTGAACTATTTGAAGGATGAGTATTCCATTGCCACATTGTACGGCAATTTTTTTGTTTTTAGTAAATACTTCTCCAATATTTTTATCAGAATTAATATTTTCTATTTCCGCTGATTTTATTTTAAGCATTTGATTATTGAATTTTGTAAAACTATTTGGCCATAGGTAATATGCTTTTATCTGAGAGTTTATTTTTCCTGCTGAATCGTTCCAATTTATTAGCCCATCATTTTTTTCTATCATTTTGCTAAAAGTTGCAAGATCTTCATCTTGCTTTTTTGTTGTGATTTTTTTATTAATATATTTTTGGATATTATCAAGTAACAATTTTTCACCTATCAAAAATAGTTTATCTGAAAGTGTCTCGTAATTATCATGTGAATTAACTAACATTTTTTCTTGAGCTATTATATCTCCTGAATCCATTCCTTTTTCAAGTAACATTAAACTTACCCCAGCGTATTTATCAGAGTTTAGTAGGGTGTATTGAATTGGAGACGGACCTCGATAAAGTGGAAGTAGTGATGGATGAATATTTAATATGCCATGAGGAAAGGTTTTTATAATATTATCTGGTATCATTGCGCCATATGCTAGTAATATTCCAATATCAGGGTTAAGGTTTTTTATTGCCTCCTCATCATCTTTTGATAATTTATCTTTTTCTAGAGTTTTTATATTATATTTTTTAGCAATCGTTTTTACAATAGTTGGAATAGAACTACTATGATCCCTTCCTGATTTTTTGTCTGATTTTGTAATAACCAAAATAATATTAAAACTATTATCAATTAGCGCTTGAAGTAAATGAGCAGAGTTTTTATCAGAACCGAAGAATATTATTTTATTATTTTTCATTTTCTTTTGCTGTTTTTCTTAATTCTTCAAGTCTTTCACGACCATCAGTAAATTTTTTAATTTTATCTACAAACAAAATTCCATTTAAGTGATCTGTTTCATGTTGGAGTATTACTGACAATAATCCGCAAGCTTGGATCTGCTGAGTCACGCCACTTATATCCTCATATTCAAGAGTTATTTTTTTGTGACGCCGAACAGTTCCATATATTTTAGGGAAAGAAAGACAACCTTCTTCAGAGCTTGGTTTGAGTAGAGATTTTTTTATTATTCGAGGATTGAAAAAAGCAGTAGGGCCATTTTTGGTGTTTGCTATCATAACTCTTATTTCTGAGTTTACTTGGTTTTCAGCAAGTCCAACACCATCTTCTTTTAGCATGAAGTCTGACATCTGGTTTATAAACTTCTTTAGCTCAGGTTGATTGAAATCTGTAAATTTTGGAAGTTTTTTTCTAAGTATTATATTTGGGTAAGTGATTATTTGCATTTTATAGTGTTTAGTTTTTTCCGCCAAGGGCGGATCAGCCTTTGGCTGAAGTATTTAGTGTTTAGAGTTTGAAATAGTTTTTTTCTATTATATCAATATTTTCTAATATATTTTTTATATTAATTATATCAGAATTATTTTTATATTTTATTATTAAGTATTTGAAAAAGAAAGAGCGAACTTTATTTATAGATGGTTCTATGATTTGAGTCTCAACATTTTTAGAAATATTTTGTCTTATTTCATAATACAATTTAGAAGTTATTTTATCAAGTAATGATTTGTCGGTATCTTTTATAGTAAGCTTTAATATATTTGAAAATGGAGGATAATTAAACAGTTTTCTATTATTTAATTCTTCTTCAACCATTTTGAAATAATCGAGATTATATATGTGTGAATATATTTTTGCTTCACAAGGCACTTGAATAATAATTTTGCGAGGTGTAAGAGATAATAATTTTGATATAAACTTGAAGAAATCTTCATTTGAATCAAAGCTGTTGTTTAGAAATTGGTAAGAAAACGGTATTACAACAAGATCGAATTCATTTATCTCTAGGTAATCGATGATTAGTCTTGTTGCGATAATTATATTATTGTTTTTAATTTGTTGTATATTTTCAATATTGTCTTTATCTATAATAATTGTCTTTTCAATGCTATATAGCTTTTTGATAATTTCAGTAAATTGTTCTGTGCCTATTCCACGATTATCAAGCCTTGAGGATTTGCATTTTGGACATTGTAGAGATATATTAATTTCTTTTTCACAATTATAGCAATATAAGCTTTCATGATTTTCAAGTTTTTTTAGCGTTAGAATGCTATTACAGTTTGAGCACTTGAATATAAATCCACAATCTTTACATTTGAGGTTCCTACTATAACCCTTTTTATTCAATAAGAATAAAACCTTTTTGCTATCATCTAGTGTTTTTTTGATTTCCTCCTCGGTGTTAAAGTGAATATAGTTTTCAAAATATTTCATACTCATGTCAAGAAGGGAAATTTCAGATGTTATTTTTTCACTACTTTGAAATAATTTTATTTGTTTTGTTTTGGCTAAATTGTAGAGATATGAGTTTGGGCTATATGAGGTAAATATAATTTGGGCTTTATTAATCTTTGATAGCTCGAATGCGCTTGGTAAAAACTCAAAACGAGGATTGGTATCTATTTGATTTAGGTTTTCATTTTCAGATTCATCTATAATAATTGACTCGGTATACTCTTGTGGGTAGAAAATAGATATTTTTGTCCCCACGATAAATTTTACGTTATTGTCTTTAATTGAACTCCAAATTTCATTGTGTTTGAATTTTGATAAATTAGTATTGCCAGTGATAATTCTATAGTCTTTATCATTATAAAAATTAAGAAGCGAGGAGACTATTTTTTCAATATGACTTTTGGTAGGACAAATTATAAATGTGATTTTTTTATTTTTAGAATTCTTATCTATAATATTTTTTATAAGAGATATTTTTTCGTTATATAAATTGTGTTTGAAAATGAATGAATCGGATATCAAAATAGAGGAGTTTATCTTTTTTAGAGTTATTGGAGTTTTCTTGATAAAGAACTTTTCTTTCCGCCTTGGCTCCGCCTCTGCGAGACAGGCTTTTTCTTTTATTTTATTTTTCATTGGAAGAGGGACAATGTTGTCCAAAAAATTAAGTGAAGAAAAATTATAATCACAAAACCAGTTGTAAAACTTTATTTGATTTTCTGAGACTATGGGGTTAATATTTACGATTCTTGTAATATCTTTAATCATATTTGGCTTTAAATCGCTGGTATTTTTTATATCAAAAACAAGTCCCATCTTTGATGAGTTCCTAAAAGGAATCTCTATTAATTGGCCTTTTTTGATATTTGGGTACAAAGACTCAGGAATCCTGTAATCGAGTAAATTTAGGCCCTTTTTGAGCTTTATAAGGGGTTTTACAGACAAGTACATAGTTATAAAGTTGAAAGTTTGAAGTACAAAGTTAAGATTTTATTATAATTTAAGTATAGATTATAAAAGAGGATGTGTGAATAGTTAATATTGCTTGACTTTTTTATAAGATACTCTATAATGACTTTATTACCACGAAAAAGACCCTTTTGAGGTTTCGTCCTCTTCAGGGGCTTTTTCTTTTTATGAGAATTATTTAAATAAGTGTTTTATTTGGCAGATGTATGTTATTGGGGCATTTGTTCTTTTTATAAATATTGAACATTTATAATGAGGAGAAGGAATAATTACTAATTTATTATTTCCTAATAAAAATTTAACAAGTCCAGATTTACGAAAAAAGATTATAAATCCATATATATTATTAATTAACAACTTAAAAGATATTATTTGTCAACTCTTTAAATTATTATAAAAATTGAGTATAATTATATCAATAATATGCTTTAATTTAGCTATTTTTACTTATAAAGAAAACAGTCTCTCGACAGGCTCGAGACAAAAAAATTATGGAAGAAAAAACAATCAATCCTAGCGATGAGTATGCGATTAGACTAAAACGTTTAGAAGAAATAAGAGCTCTTGGTATGGATCCATATCCAGCAAGATGCAAGAGGACTCATGAGGTAGAAAAAGCATTAGAGAACTTTGAGGACTTAGAAAGTAAGAACAAAGAAATTGTTCTTGTGGGACGTATAAGAAGTGTAAGGGGTCATGGAAACCTTACTTTCTCTCAACTACAAGATGAATCATCTTCAATTCAGCTTGCTATTTCAAAAAAAGAAATAGGAGTAGAGGAATACAAAAATTTTGCAAACCTTATTGATGTAGGTGATTTTTTAGAAGTTCATGGAACATGTTTTATAACACACAAGGGCGAGAAAAGTATAATGGTAAAAAAATATGTTTTGATCAGTAAAACATTGTTACCACTTCCTGAAAAATTTCATGGCCTTAAAGATATTGACACTCGCTATAGAAAAAGATACTTAGACCTTCTTGCAAACGAAGAAGTAAAACAAACCTTCATCGTAAGAAGTAAAATTATAAATTTTATAAGAGACTATTTTAATAAAGAAGGTTTCTTGGAAGTAGATACTCCAACACTTCAATCAATTGCAGGCGGTGCTATTGCAAAGCCATTTATTACCCATCACAATGCTCTTGATATTGATTTATTCCTTCGAGTTGCACCAGAGTTGTATTTAAAAAGACTTATAATAGGTGGCTTTGAAAAGGTTTATGAGATAGCAAGGTGTTTTAGAAATGAAGGAATTGATAATACTCATAATCCAGAATTTACTCAAATTGAATTTTATTGGGCATACAAGGACTATGAGTTTTTGATGGAGTATATGCAAACTTTTATGGAAAAAATGGTCAAAACCATTAAAGGCGATACAAAGATAATGTTTAATGGTAATGAAATTGATTTTAAGGGGCCATACAAAAAAATAGATTTTAGTGGTTCAATACTAGATGCAATTGGAATTGATATTGATAAATTCGATACTGCATATGAACTTCGTCAAGAAGTAAAAGATAAAAAGATTAAAATTGATATGGCTGATTCATGGTCTCTAGGAAAACTTCAAGATGAGCTTTATAAACAATTTGTAAGACCAAACTTAATTCAACCAGCTTATCTAATCAATCATCCAGTAGCTCTTTCGCCTCTTGCAAAACAAATGAAAGATAATCCAAAACATGTTGAAAGATTTCAGCTTGTTTTAGCCGGTGGAATTGAGCTTATGAACGCTTTTTCAGAACTTAATGATCCAATAGATCAGGAAGTCAGATTTGGTTCACAGGTAAAAGATAAAAAAGGTGGAGATGAAGAGGCCCATGATTTTGATAATGATTTTATTGAAAGCTTAAAACATGGTCTTCCTCCAACAGCAGGACTTGGAATGGGAATTGATCGCCTTACTTCAATTCTTACAGATAATCCAAATATCAAGGATGTATTATTGTTTCCATTGATGAAACCCAAAGATTAATAGGTTAATTGCGTAATAGATTAATAGGGTAATTGTTTAATAGATTAATAGATAATAGGAAATATAATATGAAAAAAGCAATAATTTTATCTGCATTTTTATTAATAGTTTTAACGGGTTGTAAAAATGCAAACAACTCAAATAATAAATCAGAGGAAAATAATATTAATAATTTATCAATCGAAAATATGACAACAGAAGAGAAAAGCATTTCTACAAGCACGCTAGTGGGCGATGTAAAAGAAAATATGAAGATAGTGATGAAAACAAGTAAGGGGAATATAGAGCTTGAATTATATAAAGATAAGACACCTATTACAGTAGATAATTTTTTGAAATTAATCAGTGAAGGATTTTACAAAAATATTAAATTTCATAGAGTTATAGAAAATTTCATGATTCAAACAGGAGATCCTAGCACTCGTGGAGTAGAGGGAAAAGATTTTGTTTACGATCCATATAATAATCCAAACAAATTGCCAATAGCAGGAACTGGTGGCCCTGGATATTCTTTTAAAGATGAATTTAATTCTGACTTGAAATTTGATCGTCCAGGAAGACTTGCAATGGCAAATTCTGGACCAAATACAAACGGATCTCAAATTTTTATAACTCACGTTCCAACTGACTGGCTAAATGGAGCGCATACCATTTTTGGGCAAGTAATAAGTGGTCAAGATGTTGTAAATTCTATTGTTCAGGGTGATTATATTATTGACATTACCGTTGAAAAATAAATTTAAATAAAAAATATACGCTTATGTATTATTCGTATTAATTAGTATGATTAGTATAATTCGTATATTTGTATCCTAAATATTATGTTAGATATAAAACGCATACGCGAACAAAAAAATGAAGTTGAAGAAGCACTACTGAAGAGGATGGATAAGGTTGATCTGGACTCAATAATATTTCTTGATGATAAAAGAAAAGAACTAGTTACTAAAACAGATGATCTAAAGGCAGAAAAAAATAAATACAGCAAGACAAAGCCGTCAGAAGAAATCATTTTTAAAATGAAAAATCTTGGTGAAGAACTTAAAGAATTAGAGGAAAAATTAAAAAATGTAGAAATAGAACTAAATGAGAAATTATTAGAACTTCCAAATACGCCACTTGATGAAGTGATTTCAGGTGGAAAAGAAAATAATAAAGTTGTTTATACCTATAGCAAGAAACCAGAATTTAAATTTGAAACAAAGGATCATATTGAGCTTTGTAAAAACTTAGGACTTATTGATTATGAAAGAGCTGTAAAGATGTCTGGATCTGGTTTTTGGTGTTATACAGATAAAGGAGCAATGCTTGAATGGGCCTTATTAAATTATTTCAAAGACTATCACTATAAAAATGGATATAAGTTTATGATACCCCCATTTTTACTAAACGAAGCGTCTGCTTATGCCTCTGGTCATTTGCCAAAATTTGGAGAGGATTTGTTTTGGACACAAGACAAACTTTGTCTTAATGCAACCAGTGAAATGATGATAAACAATTATCATAGGGATGAAATATTGGACGAATCAAAATTACCACTTAAATATTTTGCATACTCAGCTTGTTTTAGAAGAGAAGCTGGAAGTTATCGCGCAGAGGAGAGGGGCATGATAAGGGGGCATCAATTTAACAAAATAGAAATGTTTCAATTTGTAAAGAAAGAGGATTCGAGCCGCGCTTTTGATGAAATGTTGTCTCATGCTAGAAAACTACTTGAAGGTCTTGGTCTTCATTTTCAGATTTCTGCTCTTGCAGCAGGGGACTGTAGTGATGCAATGGCAAAAACGTATGATGTAGAAATTTGGATTCCAAGCATGAAAATATATAAAGAAGTAAGTAGCGCATCGCTAGCACTAGATTATCAAGCAAGAAGATCAAACATAAGGTATAAGAATAAAGAAACAGACAGAAATGAATTTGTTTATACCCTAAATGCATCAGGACTTGCTACTAGTCGTGTTTTTCCAGCACTATTAGAGCAGTGTCAGAGATCTGATGGATCAATAAAGATTCCAAAAGTACTTCATAAATATTTGCCGTTTAAAGAAATAAAATAAATGTATCATAATTCTTGGATAGAAATATCAAAGAAAAATTTAGTACACAATATTAAGCTTCATAGGAAGTTTCTAGGTAGTGATACAAAGCTTATAGCTGTTGTAAAGAGTAATGCTTATGGACATGGAATGGTTATTGTATCAAAGATTTTAGATACCTTAAATGAAGTTGATATTATAGCAACTGTAAATCTAGAAGAGGCGATTGAGCTAAGAAATAATAAAATAAAAAAGTCAATTTTGGTATTAAGTTATTTTGGGATACTTGAAAATAGAGGAGTGCTAGTTGAACAAGTAATTTGTTCGATAAAAAATGATATATCTTTAATGATATATGATCTAAAAACTGCAAAGTTTTTAAATTCTGTTGCTAAAAAATTAAATAAAAAAATAAAAGTTCACATCAAAATAGAAACAGGAATGACGAGGGTGGGCGTTTTGTATGATGAGGCCATTAGTTTTATAAAAAATGTAAGTAAATTAAAAAGTATAGAAATAATTGGACTTGCATCGCATTTTGCTACAACAGAAGAAGCAAATCAATATTTTACAAAACAGCAGTTAAATAATTTCGAGATGTTAATAAAAAATTTGGAGAAAGCAAATATTGTTATCCCCATAAAGCATATTGCATGTAGCGCGGCAATTACATTGTCAGAGAATAATCATTTTGATGCAGTGAGACTTGGAATAGCAATGTATGGTCTTTGGCCGTCTTTTGAAAATAAGAATTTGATAAAAAAGCAATATTCATGGTTTGATTTGCGACCCGTGCTTTCTTGGAAAACGAAGTTATTTCAAATAAAAAGAGTTGGGGCAGATACTCCAGTTGGATATGGTTGTACGTACAGAACAAAAAGGGCTACAAAAATAGGTCTTATTCCAGTAGGCTACTTTGAGGGCTTAGATAGGGGGTTCTCAAATAATGGTTATGTATTAGTGGGTGGTAAAAAATGTTCTATAATAGGTAGGGTTTGTATGAATATAACAATAATTGATTTAAATAGCGTAAAGAATGCTGTCGTTGGAGATGATGTGGTTTTAATAGGCAAACAACTTAAAAATTATATAAGCGCTGAAGAGTTGGCAGATAGAATAGGCACTATTAATTATGAAATAACAACAAGACTCAATAGTAACACATTAAGAGTTATAAAAAATGATTAGAAAAGATTCTCACAAGCAAGGAAACTTTTATAGGGGATGTTATAGATCCAATTCTTTTAAGCGAGAAAATTTTTTTAGCAGAAGGCATGTAAATAAATGTTTTTGTAAACAGAATGCTTATAGTTGGCAAACAAAAGTTTTGTATTGTTTTGGTGCCTTTGTTTTTTTATACCTTGTCTATTTTTTCTTCTTTTCTAGCTATTTTGTAATAGACAATGTAATGGTTGAGGGTAATAATAGAATTGATGGTAATTATGTAAAAGAATTAACTTATAAGACAATTAATCAAAAAAAACTATTTTTATTTAAAAACAACAATTATTTTCTTTTTAGCCCTGCTAATATAAGGAAGGAATTAGAAAAAAATAATTCCTTAGAGTCGCTTGAGATAATTAGAAAATATTTTTCTACCGTATTTGTAAAAATTAAAGAAAAAGAAGCAAGATTTGCCTATATTAATAATGCTAATAATTACTTAATAGATAAAGAGGGCAATGTCATTGCAAAAGTAGATGAAAACAATAAAGAATTTAAATCTACAAATATCATTATTCGTGTTATTGCAACACAAACTATAATTAATCAAAAAGAAATAGATGAGCAAAATATGAATGCTAGTACAACAAGTAGTAGTTCTACAGAAAAGAATGATAAAATTATACCTCAAATACAAAATATTTATCCAAGTCTTCCTGAGATGGGAAAAGGTGTTTTTTCAAAATCAATTGCAGAAAAGATTTCTTATATAGATCAAAGCTATAGAGAAAGAATAAAAGATTCAAAAATAGAAGTCTATGAATATGATAATTCAAAAGATCTTTATATTACAATGATAGATAGAGCAATTAAAGTATACTTTAAGCTAGATGAGAATTTGGAATTTCAGATAACAAATTTAGCTCAATACTTTCAAAAAAATCCAGATATAAAAAATCTAAAATATATTGATCTAAGACAAAAGGATCAAATAATTATTAAATAAAAATATTCCCTACTCTAAATATTATACTCAGTTATTCTTATGCACGCTCTTAAAGAGAGGCGAGGCCTAATTAAGGTGGTAAATAAATAATAGTTTATTAGAGCTTAATAAAGAGAATGATCATTTTATTAATATTTAACCATATAGAGGCTTTATATATGGATTAATCAGAGTATTGTATTAAGATTGAAAAAGCCATATAATAACTGAGTGTAAGGGATATTATACTCAATTAAATATACATCAATATATATGCCTAAAAATGCAAAAGGAGCCACTACTCTGCCATTATTTGAAGAATACCTCCTTCACCTACAGGTTAATAATTTTTCAAATGAAACAATTTATAATTATGAAAGAGATCTCAAAGTTTTTGACAATTTTTTAATATCAGAAAATATTAAATTTGATAAATTAGGTAAACTCTATATAGATAGATATAAGGCCTATCTTTTCTCTATAGATAGGTCAACTAGCAATAACCATGAAAATCATGGCAAACTATCGTCTTATTCAACAAACAGAATGCTCTCCTCGCTTAGATCATATTTAAGATATTTAATAGAAAATGATTATAAAACTTCAATTTTACCGGAACATGTAAAACTAGTAAAAAATATAAAAAAACATCCTAAAACGCCAGAATTTAATGAATTAGTAAGACTTATTGAGGCGCCATCTGAAATTGAGAAAAATAAAATAATTGCTGTACGCAATCGTGCAATGTTAGAACTCCTCTTTTCAACAGGAATGAGAATTTCAGAGCTTGTTAATTTAAACAAAGATCAAATAGATTCCCAAGGAAGAATATTTATTTTGGGAAAAGGAAAAAAAGAAAGATTTGTTTATATGACGGAGAGGTCAAAAAAGTATTTGCAAGAATATATGGAAATCAGAAAAGATTTATCAAAAAGATTGTTTGTTCCTATAAGAGGTAGAAACACTAGCAAAAAAGATGTCCGTGTTTCTACAAACTATATGCAATATAGAATTAAATATTATAGAGATATTCTAAATATTAATGTTCCAATAAGCGCACATTCTCTTCGTCATGGATTTGCAACTTACTTGGCAGAAAACGGAGCATCTCCTGCGGCTATTCAAATATTGCTTGGTCATGAGTCGTTGGATACAACAACTCGTTATGTTCATGCTTCAGATAGATTCGCAGAGAGTGTTCATAAAAAATTTCATCCTTTAAAATAGACATATAAAAAATCCTGCCTTAGCAGGATTTTTTAATTTATGAATTTTGAAAATATTTTATAAATAATTTAGTGGGTTAACTGGCGTACCATTCATTCTAACTTCAAAATGTAAATGTGGACCAGTTGTAAGTCTTCCTGCGCCAAGTGTTCCCGGCATACCTCCTGATAGGCCTATTATATCTCCTTGAACCACAAAATCTCCTGTTCTGGCGCTTATTTTTGATATATGACCATATACAGTAGATAAGCCATTATTGTGAACTATCATAATATAATTATAACCATAGCCATTGTCTTTTGCTATTGCAACGTACCCAGACGCAGCAGCCCTAACAGCTGTTCCTTGTCCAGCTCTTATATCAATGGCGGGGTGTTCAAAAATGCTTCTAAAAGGATATTCTGGGTCATGAAAATATGTTGTGACTATGCGAGATGGTACTGGCCAGCTGAGCGTTTCATTGCTTTGAGTTTTGCCAGCATTTTTCTTTATCAATAATTCTCTAGCCTTTTGTTCATATGAAGCTATTAAGTTATTTGCGTCGTTTTGTTCTTTGCGAAGCTCTGCAAGGAGTTTGTTGAACTTTTTTTCATCACTTTCAGCACGAGATAAAAATATAAATTTTGCGCCTTGTTCGTCTTTTAATTTATCCTGTTCTGTGCTTAGTTGGGTTTTTAATCCCTCTAGGTCTTGTTTTGATTTTGTTAGACTATTATTTTTTTGAGTTAGCCAGTTCTGTAGATTTTTCAAATTTTCTACTTTGTCTTGTAGATTGGATTGTATTGATTTGAGCTTGCTAATTTCATCAAAGAAATCACTTAAATTCTCATTTAGTAATAGAGCCTTGAGAGAGCTATTAGTATCCTCTTCTTTATATAATTGCCTAAGGGACTCTTTTATGTTTTCTTTAGAAAAGTTTAGCTCATTTTGTTTTTTTTCAAGCTCCATATTGGTTGCTCTTATTTCAAGCTCAAGATTTTCTATTTGTAAATTAGTTGTCTCTATGCCAATAGTGCGAGAAGCTATTTTGGTGTTTAATATAGAAATTTCATTATTTAAAGTAATCCCCTCTTGTTGTTTTTGTTTGATTTTATTCTGGTATACGAGTTGTTGTTTATTCAAATTATCTATAGTGCTCTTTTTTTCATTTATAATGCGATTTAAATCTTCTAATGTTTCTGATTTGATATTTGTAAATGGAAAAAAGAGCAAAGATATAATTGCCGAGTAAAAAAATATTTTTGTTCTTGTGTTGTTCAACCCGTTAGATATCATTATATTTGATAGTTGTTATATGAAATTATATTTTTAGTTAATACTATTTAACCCACTTAAAATTGAATTTATCTAATGGGCCTCATTGATTTTATTATAACACTGTAGATAATATTTAAAAAGCTAGGCTATTGATTCTTTAGATATTGTTTTATTTTCTCTATTTGTTTTTCTGTTTCTGCTTTTTGATTTTCATTATTTATCATTCGTATGTGTCTTTGAGCATTTTCTATGCTAATTAATATTGTTTTTTGAACTTTTTTGTCAGTCATTAAGCTCTTTGATATTGATGTAGCAGATATTATATCAAGTGCTATTTGAAAGGATCCTATAGTTAGTGCACTGCAAATAAATTTTTTAAAAGCATCTTGTATTTCGTCTGATGAATCAATAACTGTCGTGTCAAAATAGAACTTTTTTATTATATTGTTTATATTTTTATAATTTTGATTTATATTGTAAGAAGTTTGAGGCGTTTTTAATAGGTTTATTATGCTTTTTTCTAGTAAATTTTGTGTCTTTTGGAGCTTAATTTTTTTCTTTGATATTTCGAAGACCTCGAATTCATTATTTATAAAAATTGCAAATGTGGGATTGTTTATCAATGCATCTTCTATAGATTTTATAAATATATCTTGGAATTCATCGCTATGCGTTAATTCATCTGGTAATTTATTATTTTCTAGCATGCTTGAAATAGCTCCCATGTCTTTGGAGTCTAAACATTGTTTTAATTCTTTTAGGGTTTCTTGGTTTCGTTGCTTTTCTTTGTTTTTTGGTATTTTATTTTGTTCCGGAAATATAAATCCAAACATATATTTAGTTAGCTAGTTAATTTATTTAGGGCAATGTTTAATCTTGCTAAACTTTCTATCTTGCCTAGAACGTATAATATTTCAGCGGGGGATGGACTTTTTTCTAGTCCTGACAAAGCAACTCTAATTGGCCAAAACACATCTCCAGGAGTAAGATTGTTGTCGCTTATTATTGTATTTAATACATCATTTAAATTATTCTCATCCCATCTGCTCTCCTCCATTTGTTCTAAATATTTTAGAGAAAGTTTTAATCCTTTTATCGTTGCGTTTTTATCGCTTTTTTTAAATATCAGCATATTTGTATGATAATCCGAGATATCAAATATAAAGCTTGATAATTCTTTTAAATCTAGTAAATTATTAAGTCTTCCTGAGAATATTTTTACTATGTCCTCTATTCTGTCTGATTTGTCTAAAATATTTTTTGCAAAATCAATGATGTATTTATAGTCATTTTTATTTTCTTTTTTATTTGTTACAATATTTCTAATATACTCTGCATTTATCCAGTTTAATTTGCTTATATCAAATATAGCCCCAGCCTTGTTTATATTTTCTATTGAAAAATCTTTTATTAATTCATCCATTGAATAAATTTCTTTTTCTGTTTTGGGATTCCATCCTAAGAAAGCAATGTAGTTTATTAGCGCTTCTGGTAAATATCCTTTTTTAATAAAATCTTCTGCAGCAACATCCCCTTGTCTTTTTGATAGCTTGCTTCTATCAGGGTTTAGAAGTAGTGGTAAATGAACGAATTTGGGTATCTCCCATCCAAGCATTTGGTATAATATTACATGTTTTGGTGTTGAAGGAAGCCATTCATCCCCCCTAATTATATGGGAAATGTTCATTTCGTGGTCATCTATTACAACGGCAAGGTGATATGTTGGAAATCCGTCAGACTTTATTAAAACCTGATCATCTATATCATGTGTATTTATTTTAATTTCACCATATACAAGGTCGTTAAATATTATGTCGGTATTATCTGGCAATTTTAATCTTATTACATAATTTTCTTTGTTTTTGAGTTTTTCTTCTATTTCTTCTTTTGAAAGAGCTAGGCAGTGCCTGTCATATTTTGGAACTTGTTTGTTTTTTTCTTGATTCTTTCTTGCTTCATCCAATCTTTCTTTTGAACAAAAACAATAGTAAGCCTTGCCCTCACTTACTAATTGGTCGGCATATTTTTTGTATGTTTTTAATCGTTTTGATTGGTAAATTGGACCATCGTCAAAGTTTAGCCTGAATGATTTTATTGCTTTTACAAGCTCTTTATCAGCATTTTCTACATATCTTGATCTATCAGTGTCTTCTATTCTAAGTGCAAATTTTCCATTTTGATTTTTTGCAAACAAATAATTATAAAGAGCGGTTCTAAGTCCCCCTATGTGTAAATATCCCGTTGGGGATGGTGCAAAACGTGTTTTTATCATAATGTTTATTTTAGGTATTTATCTATTTCATTTAAAGCTATTTTTAAAATATCTTTTTTGATGGGAGATATGTATTTATATAATTCATTTTTATTTACCCACTTATGATCTATAATCTCTTTTTCTTCAGGATTAAATTTTTCATCTCCTATTTTTTGAATAAAATATATTGTTTGTTTTTGACCGCAGAATTTCTCATTATATTTTTTGTGATGAGGTGGAATATTTTTCCAATACATAGGCCAATAATGGGAACTTGTTCGACTAGCTACGCCGAGGATTTTTATATTTGTAAATCCTGTTTCTTCTCGAATTTCTCTTTTAATAGAGTCTTCATAACTTTCATTTTTTTCTATTCCACCTTGTGGTAATCTGTATCCAATCTTATCATATATTTCTTTTATGATAAGTATTTTGTTTTCGTCGTTGATTATTACAGATACGGCATTATTTCTAAATGGTTTTTGAAGATGAATTTTCCATTTTATTATATTATAACAATATACTATAGTTGCATTTATGATCCTTCTAAATCTATATGGTTCTGTAATTAGTCTCCATAACCATTCAAATCCTATTTTTCTTAATATTTTTGGTGCTCTTTTTGTTTTTTCAGCAATAAAATCTATTGTACCGCCAACACCTATTGCAAGACTTATGTTTGGTATGTTTTTTAGATTTTTATAAATCCATTTTTCTTGAAATGGTGCACCGTATCCAATTAACAATATTTGTGCGCCACTATTTTTTATTTGTTCTATGATTTTATTGTTTTCTTCTTTTGATATTTGATTTATATTTTTAAATCCTGATTCAGCCCCAACAATTTGCAAATTTTTATATCTTAATTCTAGTTTTGTTTTTGCAATACTAGCGTAATTATCCATGCCCCCGAGTAAAAATATTTTATAGTTATTTTTATTTGAAAGCTCAATTATTTTTTGAGTTAGGTCTGACCCAGTAACTCTGTGGTTTATTCCTTGGTTTAAAAAAAATGAACCAATTATTATACCAAACCCATCAGGGGTTGATATGTCGGCATTATTTAGAATCATTCTATACTCTGCGTCTTTTTGAGCTTTTAATATAATTTCTGGGTTTATTGTGACAATGTAATGCTGTTTTTTGTCATCTAAAAAATCCTCTATTTTTTCAAGTGTTTTTTTGTAATTTATATTATTTATGTCAACATTTAGTATGCAAGGCTTCATTTTTTAGATTTTTACTTGACAATTTTTTGATATTGTTTTTTTATAAAAAATATATTCCTATTATGTATTTTGGGATCTTTATCAAAAAACTCTATTAGGATAGAGTTATTTTAGCAGTTTTTGAGAGTTATGAGAAGTAAAATGTCCTAAAAGCTATTATGGGTTTTTTTAAGAAAGGTTTTGTATTTTGGGTCTTCTTTCATCATTTTATCTAATGTTTCTCTTAAATATCTTGCTTTGCTTTTTTTTACTCCTAGTGATTTCCAATTTAAGTACCTTTCCGTTCTAGGGGAAATTCTTAGGGTAAATTTTACATTTACCTTTTCTGTTAATAAGCTGCCAGATTCTAGTAGTTCTAAGAAGTCTAGTATTGTGTCTTCTATTGATTTTTTATCCTTTTTATAAAATTTTAGAAAAAAATTTTCTCCTAAATTTTCATCTTTTCTAATATATTCTAATTGATCCGGAATTATGTGCCCTTTTTCCATGAGATATAAAACTGGTTTTTTATAAGCAAGAGCTGTTGCTATGATGTAGATTGTATCACTAAATGTATATGTCCCCTCTATTATAACAGCCTCTATTTGATCATAGCTAATACTTCGCCTTGCTTCATTTTCTCCCTTTGTCACGATTTTTTCTAAATTGCTAACAAGATTCACGCCATTTTTGACAAGTAGTTGATTGATAAGAAAATAGCGATTTTTCCAGTAATCGTCTTCTAGTTTTTCTAGATTTGCACAGTAATAAACTTTCATAACTTTTTATTGTAAAAACTCTTCTTGTATATTTTTACATAATAAATTCTTGATTTTTTCTTCGTTTTTTGTTTGTCCCAGTATCCATGATAATTTTGCGCACAAGCATTCTGGGCTAATATTACTTATCGTAAGAATGGTATGGAAAAAGCTTTTTCCGAAACTCATTTTACTATATAAAATAGCAAGTTTTTTGCTTTCCTGACTAAGTTTAAATAGTTTTACCAATTTTTCCCTGTCCATTATTTTATTGGGCCAAGATTTAAATATAAGAACTTTTATTGGATTATTTGTTGACAGCAATGATTCTAGTATGTCAATCTCTGGAATTGTTTCTAAAAATAAATATTCATCACTCATTTTATAGAAATATTTTGTTTCCCCAATATTTTTTTTGGCTTCTTTTTCTATAGAAAGACCAAAATCTATTCTAGCTAGATACTTAGAATCTATTGAATCAAAGATATTTAGGTCGGACAAGCTACATCTATGCACTTTTGGAGCAGAAATTACTCTATTTCCATAGACAATATTTACTCCTTTAATATTGCTATTTATTACCTGTAAAGAATTTATTAAATTTGCTTTAAAAGACATATCTGGCATTAGATCGGATTCTTGCTCTATTGTATTAGATCCCGTTATTATTATTGGTTTTTGTGGATTTTGTATAAGCCAAAATAATTGATTTGAAAGCGTTGGAATAGAATCTGTATCGTGTATTATAAGAATGCCATCGTAGTTATTTTCATTGAGTCGTATGGTATTTATGATTTTGATAAGATTTTCTTTTGTTTTTGTTTCCCTTTCTTTTTCTATTATCAAAAAATCTTCTGTGTTAGCAATAAGAGATATTTCTGGTATTTTACTAAGCCATTTATGTATGTCTTCTTTTTTTTCAACATATACAAAACCATCTTTTTTATCATAAATTCCAGTTCCGCCATAGAAAATTGTAAATATTTTGTTCATTTTAATCCTTTTTGAAAATTAGATGGGCTATTAATAGATTCATTAGAAGGGCTGATACAGCCCCTAGCCAATGTAAATAATGTTTGCCAATATGCGGAAAATACCAAGCAAAAATAATTCCAAGAATGTACGGAATAATTGTAGCCAACAAGATGCTTTTTAGTATGGTTTTATTTATACCCTCTGCTAATATATACTTTCTAATAAAAATTAATAGAGAGATTATAAATAGTATTATAAAATATATCCCATATATTAAATTTAATATATTATTTTCTATCTGATAAAGATTATTATTATAGGTATAGTGTCCAATTATAAAATCAGGAGAAAAAATAATATAAAATATTATTAGAGTTAATAATATTAATATATAATAAAGTGCTTTTTTAATTTTAAAAACTCTATACGGAAATTCTATAGAAAACATGAAAAAACACATTATAATTAATAATGTGCTAGAGTATATTAATTTATTTAATATAATGGATAAATTATTATTTAAAGTTGACAATAGGCAGATGATTAATATCGTCCATATTCCCGCCACGAAACACATAAAAGCAAAGTAAGTATTTGCTCTATTATTTATACCTTTATTTTTTTGTAGTATTTTTATTCCAATAAATATGTTGGAGACAAGACTTATAAGTAAAATAATAATTTTTATCATATTATTAAGCACTATGGATTAATAGTTCTTATTAGACGGCGCATATTGCTAGGACGGCTATCTATACTTTTAACCTACTCCTCTCTTAAAAAGATGTCAAGGGGTCATACGACCCCTTGTGTGGGGCTATACAATCCCTCACGATAATATAAAAATCCCTTAAAATAAAGGTTTTTATAATTCAGAAGAATATTTATTTTGTAGCTAATTGTCCACAGGCCGCATCAATGTCTGATCCAAAGCTGTGACGAAGGGTTAATTTGACCGTATTGTCATGAAGTATTTGCATGAAATCTTTGATTCTTTTATCGCTAGATGATTTAAAGACCCCAGTTTCATTGTATTTGATAATGTTTAGCATATATAGTTTTTTTGCCATAAGTAGAGATAGCTCCTGGGCATTTTTTAGGCTATCGTTTGTATCTTTTATCATTGTGTATTCAAACATTACACGTCTATTTGTTTTTTCTATGTAATTATCAACCGCTTTTAGTATATCTTCTATTCTGTGTTTTTTGTTTATTGGCATTAATTTATCTCGCAAAATATTGTTTGGCGCATGAAGAGAAATGGCAAGATTTATTTGCATATTTTCATTTGATAATTTTTTGATTCCCTCTATTACTCCGCAGGTTGATATTGAAATTTTTCGTGCACCAATATTGAAAGCGTTATTGTCGTTTAGAATTTTGATAGATTCTATTACGTTTTCATAATTGAGAAATGGTTCGCCCATCCCCATATATACAATGTTTGTAACTTTTTGATTCTTTTCTTTTAATAATCTTGCAAAAAATAATACTTGTTCTATTATTTCGTATTTATTTAGGTTTCTTATAAATCCCATGGACCCAGTTGCACAAAATGAACACTTCATTGGGCACCCTACTTGAGATGAAACGCAAATCGTATTTCTATTATCAATATGTGATAAAAGCACGGCTTCTATTTTTGTATTGTCGGATAGTGTAATAAGGGCTTTTCTCGTGCCTATTGAATCGTTTAGTATTTTGGCGTTTATTTCTAGCGGACAAGATTTTTTAAGTTCTTCTCTAAGGCTTTTTGGTAGTGTTTTTGCATCATCCCAGTTATCTATAAGCTCCTGAAAGAGTGCTTTTTTTATTTGAGTCAATCGAAATTTTGGCTCTTTTGTTAATGATTTTTCTAATATTTCTATGTTCATCCTTTTAGGTATTAATAAAAATTATTCTATTTATATTTTATGAATCCTTTTTTGATCGATAATAAAATCAAATTTGTCAAATATTTATCTAACAGGATTCATAAAATTAAAACAATATTCCTTGAGCAAATGAAAACGAATCTTGCTTTTTGCTCTCTTCGTGATTTGGAATTATATCTAGTTTTTGAAGTTCAAAAAAGCATTTTGCGCAGGCTTTTACATCAACCATCGCGTTGTGAGCGTCTTTGAAGTCGTGATTAAATAATTTAAAATGCAGTTCGGATAATTTAGGGTATTTGAATGGTTTTGTTATACCTCCTGGGATTTGACAGTATTCAACAGATGATTCCATTGTGCAGACTCTTTTTATTTGAGAGATATTGCTAGATATTTTTTTTCTTAAAAATTCAGCGCTTATTATTTTGTGATCAAAATTAATATTATGAGCTATTAAATATTTTGAATCTTTTAAGACTTTGACAAATTCGTTTAAAACAGCTTTCAGCTCTATACCTTTTTCATTTGCGATATCTGTTGTTATACCGTGAACTTTTGCACTATCGTGAGGTATAAAAAATCCTTCTGGCTTTATAATGTATTCTTTTGAAGAGAGTTCGTTCCCGTTTTTATCATAAAGTAGCCAGGCAATTTGAACTATTCTTGGCCAATTATCTAGATCTGAAATAGGCGCATTCCAGCTTATTGGTAGTCCAGTTGTTTCAGTGTCAAAAAATAGGTACATGTGGTTAGTATGGTTAGGAGCTTAGTTAGATTAGGTTTATTTTAGTAATTTTTGGATATATTTTTTTGCTCGTAATTGATCGCTAATATCATTTTCTATTTCAAGTGCAAGGTATTTTGGCAGGTATTTCTTGTATTTTTTTAAATAATCAAATTCATTCAAATTATTAAAAAAATGATCGGAATATGCTAATTGTTTTGAATATGGACTAATATATGCTTTTTTTATTGCACTTATATGAGCAAATCCACACTTATGTGTTTTTAATAATTTAATTGTTTCTTTGTAGCTTTCCCGTTTTTTTAAATATGCATCATGAAGATGGGAAGTATCAAGGCAAATTCCAGCAAAGTTTTTTATTTCTTCTTTTATAGATATTATTTCTAAATTTTCAATATATATTTGTTTTTTGTATTTTTTTAAAGTCTCTTTATCTTTTAGCTCGTAAAATCCTTTTGGGTGAGTATTAAAAATTTTAGTTTTAAATGTTCTTATGAGATATTCTATTTCATCAAGTTTCATATCGTTTCTTAGATGAACTGCCGGAATAGAATTGATGCTAGATTTTAAGAGCTCTTTATATATTTTTTGACGAACGGTTTTTGTTGCGTATAAAGTAAAAAATAAAGCGACTTCTTTTATTTTGAACTTTTTTAGATCTTTGATGTTTTTCAAATAGTCTTTATTTGTAGTTGTAATAGATATCAATATTTTCATGGAATTGAAGATTTTATTTATACATATATTTTACCATGACAATAAGTATTCAAGAAATAAAAAAGTATTTGTCTAGAACAAATACTTTTAAAAAGTCAAGTCGATTTTTAGGATAGTTTGAAATTATTTATTATTAATATAAACTCATATCCTAAAAACTCAGCGGCAATTCTGCAAAAAGCCATACGCTCCATAAATATTTCAAAATAATCCATTGGACTAGTGATTTTTGTGTCAATTTGAATTTTTAATTTAATCTGTTTTTTAGACTTGTTTACTGAAAAATCATTTGCTATTGCTGAATAATTTACTCTATCGTGAATATCATTTTTAATCTGATTTAGATCTTTATTTTTCACTCTTGTTCTGTGAACATCTGATTTATCTGCCAAAATCAATATTGCCGAGACATTGTTTACTAATTTTAACTTATTTTTATCGTGACTTGCTATGGCCTGCATGATCGTAGATATTTGGTTTGTATCTTTGGCATCTTTTAGGAAAATTTGAGAAAAAAGCATAGCGCTCCAATAATGATGTTCAGATCGGCCCATAAAGTTTCCCATATCATGACAATATCCTGAAATTGCGCACATCTCTTGAACTAGCTCTGATAATCCAATTGATTTTGCAAGAGATCTTGCACGATCAGATACAATATTTATGTGTCTTCTCCCGTGATCAGTGTATTTTATGGCATCTAAATATTTTTCAGATTGATTTATAAAGTCCTCTATCATTGGATGCCCCTTTACATTTTCTAGTTTTAGCATAGTGTTAGGTAGTTAAGAATAAAGTTTTAATTTATATATTTTTTATTTTTAAGCTTTTCTGGCATATAACTTTGATTTTCTTTGTAATCAAAATCAGGACTATACTTATAATCTTTTCCATAGCCTAGATTTTTCATTAATTTCGTAGGAGCATTTCTAATGTGAAGTGGCACTGGTAGATTGCCAAATTCTTTAACATCGCTAGATACTTTTTGATAGGCTGTATATAATTCATTGGATTTTTTGCATTTTGCCATATAAACAACTGCTTGGGCCAAAATTACATTGCATTCTGGTAGGCCTATGAAATGACATGCATTGTAAGCTGCTACGGCTTGTTCTAGGGCACGAGAGTTAGCTAAGCCGATATCTTCAGAGGCGAACCTTACAATTCGTCGTGCTACGTATAATGGGTCTTCTCCTGCTTCTAGCATACGGGCCAACCAGTATAGCGAGGCATTTGCATCTCCTCCACGCATTGACTTGTGAAGAGCAGATATTATATTATAATGTTCCTCACCATTTTTGTCATACATTAGATATGATTTTTGAAAGGCTTCTTTTATTTCTTCGGGGGTAATTTTTTTGTCTTTTGAGAGCATTGAAGCATATTCTAAAACATTTAAAGCTGTTCTTGCATCACCATTGGACATTTGAGCAAGAATGTCTATAGTTTTTTTATCAAGTTTTAATTTGAGTTTTCCAAGTCCTTTTTCGCTGTCGAGCAATGCAGATTCAATGATTTTTGATAATTGCACCTCATCTAATTGTTTTAATACAAATACGCGACTTCTTGAGAGAAGAGCTCCTCTTACTTCAAAGCTTGGATTTTCGGTTGTTGCGCCGATAAGAGTAATAATTCCCTTTTCAACATGAGGAAGAAGCGCATCTTGTTGGGTTTTGTTCCATCGATGTATTTCATCAATAAATAAAATTGTGCTTTTGTTTTTTTCTATATTTTCTTTTGCAGTTTCTATGATTTGTTTTAAATCTTTTACCCCACTACTTACAGCACTTATTTGAACAAAGTCGGATTTTGTTTGTCGGGCTATTATAAATGCAAGTGTTGTTTTGCCAGATCCTGGAGGCCCCCAAAAAATCATTGAAGGAATATTGTCGCTTTCTATGGCCTGTTTTAACATTTTGCCATCACCAATAATTTCATCTTGACCTAAAAAATCAGAAAGTTCTTCTGGTCGCATACGATCTGCTAATGGGCTTTGTTTTATTATTGTCATATGAAAATTATAGCAGATTGGGTGATTAGTGGAAAATTATGATTTAAAACAAAAAGCACCGTAGTATATACGGCGCTTTCTGTAATTTTTTTAAAGTGTGTTTAAAAGTTTTAATGTTTTTGGTCCAATATAACCAACTTGTTCTAGTCCATTTGCTTTTTGAAAAGATTTAATAGCGTCTTCTGTATAATTACCGAAATATCCTGTAACTCTTGGATATTTAAAATATCCAAGATCTTTCAAAACTTCTTGTAGGGTGCTAACTTCTTTATTGTTTTTAAGATCTCTATTGGTTTTTCTTAATCTTCTTGTGAATTTTAGATTTAATTTTTGAATAGCTTTATCTAATTCAGTTGTTGGTTCATCAGAAGTTATTTTTTCTCCCAAAACTTGAGGCACAATTTTTTCTGCTAAAACCTGAGGTGTAATAGGGTTTACTGGTGGAATTATTGAGATATATCCCCCACTACTACTAGGTCTATTATTTACAACCACTGTTCTTCTTACTGGTATAGCTGATTTTCCAGATAGATCTGTCGCAGTATATTCTAAAGTATATGTTCCAGCCACAGAAGTATTAACAATGCCGTTTAGAAGTATAGTTCTATTTGTGTCTATGTCGTCACTTACTACAGCACCTGCATCAGAATAGCCATCACCCACTAATAATGTTATTGTTGCCTCGCCATTTAATGTTATGACGGGAATTTCTTTGTCTGTATTTTTTATTGTGAATTTTAATATATTTATTGGAGATTTTTCACTTCCATCTGAGACGCTTAGAGATATTGTACATACTTTATTTTGATCCACTTCTTCTACTTTGAAATTAACTATGCTCTCTTTTTGTCCAACAAGCTCTACTTGTTTACATGAAGAACCCCAGTGGTATTCTATTTTTTCTTGATTTGAAACGACGCTTTTTGATCCGTCCAATTCAATTATTTCATTTTCATTTATCTCTTGTGTTTCTGTTAATTTTCCACTTATTATTGCGCGGTATTTTGATATAGGTATAATACCAATAGAATCATCACTTCTTTTTGTTATAATTATTGTTCTTGTAACTTCAGTTTTGTTTCTAGCAGCATCTGTTGCTGTATATGTTAGGGTATAGGTTCCAGCTACTGATGTATTAAGATCTCCAGTTCTTGAGAAAGCAATATCTTTGCCATCATCTGATGCCGTTATACCTTCATCGTTATAACTTTGACCAATGAGTAGTCTTAATGGATCAGCACCAGATATTGTTATAACTGGGGGTGTAGTATCTATATTTTTTACTTTAAAGCTTATAGTTTCTAATTCAGATGTATTTTTTCCATCTGTTACGCTTAAAGATATTTCACATTTTTCATCTTGCTCTACTTCTCCTATAGAAATTTTAGCCATAGCATCTGACACTTCAATAGAGATTTGTGTGCATGTTGAGTTCCAGGTGTATTGTATTTCTTTTTGATTTGGAACGGTGCTTTTTGAACCATCTAATTTGAATTCCTTACCTTCGTTAACTTCTTCTGTAATATCACCATTTATTACTGCTATTGGTTTTCTTACAGCTGAACCAGAATCAGGACTTTCAGCATATATACTAGGATCTTCTGCTTTTGTAAAGTTAAGGAATAATACCAAGGTTGGTATTAAAACTAATAACATTACTAGGGTTGTTAATTTTTTCATATGATTTATTATTTTTTTTGGCTCTTATTAAAAGAGTCTTTATTTATATTTTATATAAAATACTCCAATTCTCATTTATTATTAATAATGAGCATTGAATTGAAATTTATTACCATAATTATACTATACTAGATATAAAAAGTTTTGTCAAATACGTTAATATAGTATAAATAAGAACATTATTATCATAAGACTTAGAGAAGAAAAAATTACATCAAGTTTTTGTATTCTTATTTTTACGAATATGTTGATAAGTAATAATATGAAAGTTATTACTAATATAATTTTATAATAAATTGACGAAATGTCAAATACATTACCTAAATCGTTTGGTTTATATGATTTTGTGAATGTATATTGGTCTTTTATTGATGTCTTGTTTGGAATTATGTTGTTGATATCAACATCAGATATAGACTTATCCCCAGTTTCATTTATGGTCTCTATTGTAGCGGGGGTTATTATACTTTGGTTCTCTATTTTTTCTTCTGGTATTATAGCGCTTCCAGTCCATTGGTTTTCGTCAGATTCATTTTTCGTAAGTTCTATGTTTGTATTTTGATAACTTATTGTTGCTTTTTTGGTGTCGTTTTCCAAATTTGCCGTAGTCCTAACTATCTGTTCTTTTGATGGAGATTCTTGTATTTCAATTGTTGAAGTTACGACACTTTGTTCTTTGGTGGATAGAACCTCTTTTCTTATGGGAGTAATAATGTTTTGTTTTATTTCGATACTACTTGTAGGATTTGTAGTTTGTATTTGTATGGCAATTTCTTTGCTAGACCCAAAGTGTTGAGCTATTAAAACGGTATCATAGTCTTTAAACTGTCCACTTATAGCACCCACACCTATTTCGGTGAAATCAGGATCTATAAGATTTGAATAATGCGTTGGGCTTTGTTTCCAGGCCTCAATAACATTTTCGGCTGTATCAAAACCTATTGCAAGATTTTCACCCGCAGATTTGTAATTATAGTTAGCTTTGGATAGCCAATTTGATAATTTTTGACCATTTGGTGATGTGTGAGCAAAATATTGATTTATAAGCATATCTTGAGCTTTATTCATTGCGGAGTCATTGAGTTTTTGATTTTCTTTTAACACATTAAGACCCAAGTTTGTTCTTACTTGATTTGTAAGATTGATTATTTTTCTCCCCTCTTCAAAGAGTATATTTGGAGATAACCAAGCACTAAGTGGAAACGATACAACAACTATAAATACTATTATTTTTGTAATAAAAGCAGAAAAGCCATAAAAGAGTAATCTTTTTGGTCGAAGTGCATGAGGTCTGTAGTTATTTCCCTCGTTTGGGATAAAATAGTCTTTTATCATAGGATTTTTGCCCAATTTTATTTCTTGACCATCGCTTAATCCATCTCCATCCGTATCTGGATTATTTGGGTCTGTTCCGTATTTATTTATTTCATCATAATCGCTTAATCCATCATTATCAGAGTCTATTTTTTTGGACTTTTTTGATGTTTTATTATTATTAGAGTATACCATATAATATATGCGTTTGTCAAGTGATACATTTTAAAATTATTTATAATATTATTATCCTATTATTTTGTTTCATAGTCAAATTTGTGTTTATAAAGAGAGGTTATTTTTTTGTTTGGACAAGAATTGTATTGCAAGAGGAGCTCCAATTAGATTTTTTTAATTTTATTAAATATAGGATTTTTATTTTGTTATATTTTTTTGTATTTATATTTGTAGGATTTATATTATTTTAAAGAATGACTTTGTTGAGTTTTTTTCTTTTCCACCCTTTTCTATTTCTCGACTTCGCTCGAAACCCACGGGAAAAGGGTGGAGTCTAAAAGTCGCGAGCTGTCTAAAAATTTTGAAATTTATCACTTCGTTAAGCTAAAACTTCAAAATATTACCTATCGGTAATTTGAAGTTTTTTAACGCTTAGCTTCGCTTTAAATTTCTACAAAATTTTTATAATGCTCGCATCTGTGATTCTTGTAATATGATTTATAGTGGTCATGATTGACGAGTGTTCTATTTTGGAGAGATTGTTTTATTATTTTTTCTCAACTATTATAGTGCATTTTGAAATCAGTGCTGCAAGAGCACCAACAGCTGCTATTGTTGGGACAAGGACTGCGCCAACGGCACCTAGTGTAAGAGGAATTTCAATTAAAGTTTCTTCTTTTTGATTTTTTATGATGATTCGTCTAGCATTCCCTTGTTTTATAAGTTCTTTGACTTTTTTAACTATTTCGTCCCCACCGACTTTGAACTCCTCTGTTTTTTTTGGCATAACATTGTTTCTAAATTTGTTATTTGATATTTGAAATTTGTAGTTTTTGCATTATTCTTTCAGCATCTTTTCCATCTACAATTTTTGGTTGACTGTAATCATATATTATGACTGGTTTAAATTCTGTGTTTATAACTCCAGTTTTATCAAAAGTTATTTTTGCTATTATCCCCTCTCTGGTATTTTGAGACCACATTTGATCAAAAATAAAATTTCCTAAGCTATATATAATATATTTGCCTTTGTATTTTTCTACCGTTTGTATAACGTGGGGATGGTGACCAACAACTAGATCGGTTCCGGCATCAATGGCGCTGTGGGCAAAAGCTGTTTGATATTGATTAGGCGTGTTTTTGTATTCTACGCCAGCATGCATAGAAACTATTACAAAGTCGCTATCAATTTTGGATTTTTTTACTGCTTCTTGCATCTTTGCTATATCAATGAAATTTGTTCCATAGCGAGTTGCGCCCGCTTGATAGGTGCTTGGAACTACATCGGGGCTATTGTATGCTAGAAATGCGAATTTGAGGCCATTTAGGGTGCTTGTGGCGGGCGCCCCAGCAACAGAAGATGTACCAGCGCCAACATATTTTATTTCAGCTCCTTCAAGTGAGTTGATGGTATCTTTTAATCCTTTTTCCCCAAAATTGGGGGTATGATTGTTTGCAAGAGACAATATGCTAAATCCATTGTCTTTTAATGCTTTAGCGTTTTCAGGATCAGCACGAAAAGTCATTTGATTTGTTTGTATTGCTTTTCCGGGGGTAAGCGCTGTTTCTAGATTTCCAAAAACAATATCCCCCGTTTTAAGATAATCTTTGACATTTTTGTAAGGATAATTATAGTCTTTGTATTTTTTCATTTTTGCGTCGACATTACGAGATAGCATTATATCCCCAACAAAAATAATAGAAACAGGCTTTGTTTCTAATTGTTCTTTTATTTTTATTTCCGAATTATTTTTAATGGGGATTTGATTTTTCAATAATAAACTTTTTGTAGATGTTGCACTTGTTCCACAGAACAAAAAAAGAGATATAATAATTGTTATTATAGATAGAGTAAGTAGAAGTATTTTTTTTGTTGACGTAACCATTATTTTTTTAAAGACAAATATCTATGTATTGAATTACTTGCTATTGCCCCTTCAGAAGCTGCTGTGATGATTTGTCTAAAATGATTTGATCCATTGGTAATATCTCCACTTGCAAAAATGCCATCTAAGCTAGTTGATCCATCAGGTTTTATTTTGATATGACCATTCTCAGTTTCAATATTTAAATCTTTGACAAGTTCAAGATCTGGCTCGGATCCAATTTCTATAAATACACCATCTAAAACTATCTCATCTGAATCATTGAATTTGTTATCAAGTTTTACTTTTTCAAGCTTTGTATTTCCTACAAAGTCTATTACCTTTGTGTTATATATGGTAGTAATTTTATTATTATTTTTAATTTGATCTATCCACACGGTTTCTCCTTTTAATGATTCTCCACGATAGATAATATAAACTTGTTTTGCTAGGTCTGCTAAATATAGGGCTGCTGTCATAGCACTATTTCCACCACCCAAAACAGCTACGATTTTTTCTTTAAAAAATGGTCCGTCACATGTAGCGCAGTATGATACTCCCCTGCCTAAGAATTGTTTTTCACTATCAATATCTAACTTTCTGGGTTTTGTCCCCATTGCAATTAAAATTGTTTTTGTTTGATATTCTTTTGATTCACTAGTTTTCAATAGAAAGCTGTTTTCTTGTTTTGTAATGTTTATAATTTTGTCTATTTGAATTTCAGCGCCTAGTTTTTCTGCGCTTGTTTTTATTTTGTTCATAAGATTTGGTCCAGAAATTTCAATTTCTCCTGGCCAGTTGCATATTTTGTGAGCTTCGCTTGCAAGTCCACCAGGAATTTCTCCAATTACAATATGATTTATTTTGTATCTTGATGCATAAATGGAAGCCGTAAGTCCACTTGGCCCAGAGCCAATGATTATAAGATCGTGCATAGTATATTTTTTTAATTATTATAATACTTATTTTATTATGTATTTTGATATTAGTCAAAGCACATAATACAAAAACCCAGCCCCTCGCGAGGGGCTGGGTGTATTTGAAATTGACAATAATTATTGTCTTGGCTCCATCGGCTTTGCTTCATTAACTTTAATTGTTCTTCCAGCAAATTCTTTGCCATCAAACATTTCAATAGCTTTTTGAGCCTCTTCTTCTGTTTCCATTTCTACAAAACCAAATCCCTTTGGTCTGTTTGTCATTTTATCCATGATAATTTTGACAAAAGTTACGTTTCCAGCACCTTGAAATGCTGTTTTTAGATCTTCCTCTGTAGAATCATAAGGGATTCCACCGACATATAGTCTTTTTTCCATTGCACTTGTTTGTTATTTTTTTAAATCAATTTCCTAGTTCTAAGTAGTCACACAAACAAATGCACAACGCACAATTTGTAAACTCTTGTTCCTTGGAAATATATATTAACAGCTTAAGAGCCGTTAGTATTATTCAAATATTCCATCAAGATTTATATCATAAAGAATTTTTTCATTAAGGTGAGTGTATTTTATGATTTCATCTTCTTTAAACCAAACCTTTATTTCTCTCTCTGCTTCGCTAGGTTCATCAGAGCAGTGTACTAAATTTCTTACACATCTATCATTTAGATTTGCAAGATCATATGAGTCAATAGTATAATCACTTCTTATTGTTCCTACATCTGATGACAATGGCTCTGTTCCACCAACTAATTTTTTTACAACTCCAACCGCTTTATTGCCCTGAAATACCATTGCTAGCACGGGACTTGCTGTAAGAAATTTGACATTTGCTTCTAACATGTCTTTTCCATAGTCTATAGCATCTTTTTCTATTACTAAATTTTCTTTTGTTCTATTTTCAATAGTTCTTGTTCCTATTTTTAGAAACCAAGCTTCGTCTTTGTTGTAATGTGCTAAACATTGTTCTCTTGTTGCAACAGTAAATTTTGCAGCTATTAGCTTAAGCCCAGTCCTCTCGATTCTTCCAAATATTTCCCCCATTAGATTTCTTTGAACTGCATCTGGTTTTAGTATAACTAGTGTTTTTTCATTTGTCATTTGATTTATTGTTTTACTTATTATTTACTCAATACCTCTTTTACTTTGTCAACTACTTGAGATGGTGTAAGATTTGCTTTTACTAAATAATCTTTTACTCCAAGCTTTTCTCCTTTTTCAATGTCCTCTTCTTGCCCTAGGTTGGTAAGCATTATAACGGGAATATTTTTTGTAGAAGCTTCGCTTTTTAATTGTTTTAATACCATAAATCCGTCCATTTCAGGCATTATTACATCAAGAAGTATTATTTCGGGGTTATAGCTTTTGACTTTTTCAAGGCCCTCTCTGCCGTTTAGCGCTTTTTCAATTTCATAGCCCTCTTTTTCAAATTTTGAAATATACATATTAACTAGCATTTCTTCATCTTCTATTATGAGAACCTTTGTTTTTTTGTCAGTCATATTTTTGTGTTATTAGAAAAAAATGGATTTTAATATCCCAATGCTTCAATTATAGCATAAATAAAGCTTTGTTCAAGGATTTTTGGATAAGCATAGGTTATTGTCTGAAAAGTTCTTTTTCTTCTTTATGATTTATTACTAATTACTCTTAACGGATAGTACTTATGTATAATCTCTTTTCCATTTAAATATATGTCTCCATTTGTGTCATTGTTGTTTTTGTCTGTTTTCGTATATATTTTTATCAGCATTATTTAATTCATAATTATCCCTATCTTCTTCTAGTACATAATCCGATAATGAAGAATCTGGTAAATCTTGTACTAATGTATTCCAATTATCACCACATAATGTTTTGGCTAGTTCTTCTGTTTTAATCCAGCTTATTGATCTATTGTTATTCACTCTATACACCTTTGGAATACTTGGTATCTTAAATAATGTATTAATGTTATATGGAACATTTTTATCTAATTGATAACTAGCTAATTCTTCTTTTGATATTGTATTTACAAAGGAAAAGTCATTATTAAAATATGATTTCCATATATTTTGATTTGGATATGCATGTCTTATATTGTTTCTATCTAAAAAATATACATCTGATTTGTCATTTGTTTTAACATAAGTTCCGTCTGTCCAAAAATATTTTTCTTCTTTAGTTTTTTCACCTAATACTTGTTGAAGAGGATTATTATTAAATGGCCAAAATGGATAACTCCCACCTCCACCAGGACGATTTAATACATTTACAACTCTTACAACTTGCGTTGCTAGATTACTAGCAGTATCTGATACATTGTATGTAACAGTGTAAGATCCTACAATAGATGTATTTACTGTATTTGTTGTAACTATGCTATTTGTTATATCTCCATCTACATTATCGCTTGCTGTAGCACCGCTATCAGTATAGCTATCTCCTATGTATATTGATACTGGATTAGATCCTAGAATCGTTATGACAGGTGGAATAATATCTATAAATATATTATATGGATAACTATTGTTTGTTATCCCCGTTGTATCATGGTACCAAATAGTGTCAAAGTCCCAACCCACATAAGTAGTGGTACTTGTTTCATCATATGGATATATCATTTCCGTTGTCGTTCTAGGACTGCCTCTTCCATCATCATCTGACTGGCTAGATGTTTCTGAATTGTAGTAGGAGGATTCTACTGTGCCTTCGATATTTTCTCCAATTAATCCACCGACATAATCTCTTGCTCCATTTACATTTCCTGTGGAGTATGAATTTAAAATTATTCTATAATTTACTCCAACTAATCCACCGACATAATCTCTTGCTCCATTTACATTTCCTGTGGAGTATGAATTAATAGTGCTACTGCCATTAGATCCCACTAATCCACCTACTTCGTAGTTTCCTCTTACGTTTCCAGTGGAATATGAATTTAATATTGTTCCCTCATTATTTCCCACCAATCCACCGACATTATCCCCCGATCCATCTACGCTTTCTGTGGAATATGAATTTGTGATTTTTCCTTCATTATATCCCACCAATCCGCCGATATAATCCCCTATCCCGTTCACATTTCCGGTGGAGTATGAATTTAATATTATTCCACTATTAGATCCCACTAATCCACCGACATAATCTCTTGCCTCACCTACATTATCTCTTGCCTCACCTACATTTCCTATGTAGTATGAATTTAATATTGTTCCATCATTATATCCCACTAATCCACTTATCCAAGCGAATCCACTTACATTTCCCGTGGAATATGAATTTAATATTGTTCCACTATTAGATCCCACCAATCCACACGCTAGAAAATTACCAGTTACATCAATATATTCTAGCGATATGTTTGAGAGTGAGGCGCTGTTGTTAGTATATCCAAATAATCCCACCCAATCCGTTTCGGGTTTATTGATAAATAAATTTGATATTGTATATCCATTTCCATCAAAGTTTCCTGTAAATGGTGTCGCGCTTGTTCCTATTGCATCCCATCCAACTGCGTTTGTCATGGCCGTTTTGAATTCTGCTATCGTATCGTAGCCAGTTGTTGAAGTAGTTGAATCATAACTATTTATATTATCAAAATCTAAATTTACACCTAGTTCATAGTTATCGCCTAAATTATTTTTTATATTATATAGGTCTTGAATACTCATTATTGTAGTAGTTGCTGCTTTTGTAGTACTTGTGTTTATTATAAAAAATAAAAATACAAATACTAAAAGAATTATATATTTATTTAGTTTTTTCATATTGATATCTAAGTTAATTTTTATGTTACTTTTTATATTACAAAACACGAGGGGGGTGACAGGTTTTGGGGGTTTATAGGGTTGAGTGTTAAAAGAAATATAAAATGTTCATTTAATAATTTTTGACCAATATTCATTTCCATTGCTTAATATTAAAATTGTGCCAAGCTCATCTGTGCGCAATATTTTATTTGTAAATTTATTTAATCTTGATATTGCATCTTTATGGGGATGATTAAATTTGTTATCAAGGCCTACTTGTATTACGACTAACTCGGGTTTTGTCGACTCTAAAAAAGAATTGCAAGACGATCCTTTTGATCCGTGGTGTCCTACTTTTAAAATTTTAGATTCTAAATTAGTTTCATATTTTAAAATTTCAGCTTCTCCAGCACATGTTAGATCTCCTGTAAAAATTGCATCAAAGTTTTTGAATTCAAGTTTTATGACAACAGAAGTATTGTTTATGTCTTTTTCTTCAACTTTTTGTGAAATTGGATATAGTATTTTTAGGTTTATATCTTTATCTAAGCTAATAATTTTTCCATATTGAGCAGTTATTAAATTAATATTTTTTTCTTTTATTAAACTCATTAAATAAACATAGTCAGAAAAATCTGCATCATATCCAGAATAAATGATATTATCTACTCTATAATTTTCTAGCACATTTATAAGTCCTAAATAGTGGTCTTGATGAGCGTGAGTTATAACAAGTAAATCTATATTTCTTTTTCTGTATGGAAGCTTTGAACTAACTTTTTTATTAAAATCATCGTAAGGCCCACCATCAATGATAAGAACTTTATCATTTGGTGTTTTGATTAATATTCCATCGCCTTGCCCAACATCTATAAAATGTATTTCTAATAAGTCATTTTTGTCTTCCAAAAAATAATAAGGAATAAGAAAAGATATGGTGACTATTATAAGAATTATTTTAATTATTTTTCTTTTTTGCATATAGATAAATAATTATTATGATAGCGTAGCAAATAATCGTGTGATATATATTGAAGTTTTTTATATCTAATACGCTAATTTTTATACTAGAAATAATCTTTATTATCCAGAATAGTATTTTGGTAAGCACATAAGATATAAATCCAAAGCATATTGCAAGATTTGTGTTTATTAGAGATAATCCAATTGCAAAAACATATAATGTCATATCAAATGTTATAAATGGAAGTATTACTATATTTGATAAAAGTGCAAATGTTGGAAGCGTATGAAAATTATATAATGATATTGGAAGTGTCATTATTATTGCACTAAGACTTGTTGAAACAATTTCTCTCAAGGAAAAATGTTCAGGAATAAATTTTAGACGATTTTTTAATATTGGAGATAGATAAATTAATCCTATAGTTGCAAGAAAACTTAGCTGAAATCCAAGATCATAAAACATTGATAATGGATTAATAAGTGCCATTATAATAAGAGAATAGATAAGTACAAGATAGTTTGGAATATACCGCTCTACGTTTTTGCTAAATACAACAAGTATTCCCATAATAGATGCTCTTATTATTGAGGCTGATAGCCCTGATAATATTGCAAAAGAAAATAATAATAAAAGTAAGAACAAAAAACTTTGTTTTCTGTTTATTCCAATTTGATAAAGCATTTTAGAAAAGACAACTATAATTATTGCAACATGCATTCCAGATACTACTACTATATGGCTTAATCCCGTGTGTCTAAAATTTTCATCAATATCGCTTGGTAATAATTTTTCAAATCCAAATAACGAGCTATTTGCAAATGAACTTACTGGATCTGGCCAAATAGAGTTTACCTTTTTGAATAATGTGTTTTTTATTTTGTAAATATAATGTTTAAATATATTGCCTTTATTTTTTTCTACTAATTTTATATTTGCACTATAGCAAAGAGAATAAATGTTGTCTTTGGATAAATATTTTGCGTAGTCAAAGTCTTCTATTCTACTGGGTTTTGTAAGTATGCAATTAATTTGAACAATATTTCCATAATTGTATGGTGGATAAAGAGCTATTGTGGCAAGCGTATTTCCAGACACCTCTTTATTAATTGGTTCTAATAGTTGTGTGACAGAGACTTTGATTTTTTGTTTGTCTATTCTTTTGTCGGGCTCTTCAATAATGCGTCCTATAAATGTAGCTTTTGTATTATTTTTGAAATCAAGAGTTTCATTGTTGTAATACCATATTTTTGTATTATCAGAGTAATCTATTTTTGTAGAGTTTAGTAATAATATGCCTAAAGAAATTGATAGAATGATTGCTAAATAAAATCTTACTCTCTTCTTTCTAAAAATAAGTATAAAAATAAAAGCAATAACTAAAATAGCCATTGCTACATTTTCATGAATATTAAAAAAGTTTGCTAAAAATAATCCGCAAATAAAAAAGAGCCCAATAATCAAGTTTTTTGTCGACTTCCTCATAAACGCTTTTCAAACGTTTTGTATAACTTATAAGATTATATTAGTATTTTTGAAATATTTTACAATATTGACAAATCTTTAATTAGATGTAAGATTATAAAAAATCAATTAGCCTACGGTCCGGTCTCAATCCGAACACCTTCATTCAAAAACTATTTATCAAGAAACATATCATTTGTTTCTTTTTTTGTTATTTCTTTCCAAATCAA
>JAEHGL010000078.1 GCA_019248485.1 Candidatus Komeilibacteria bacterium S5_K13
AGAAACTTTTTCACTATTTTTGCGATCGAGTCTCTTTCAATGGGCGCTAAGATAGCTATCTTTGTATTCATTATTCCTCCAAACGTATTATTCTTATGAGAATATTAGTATTAATAGTTTGCTTTGTCAATATGGAATTTTTTAAACAAAAAAGCGCTTCATTATGAGGCGCTTTTATTTTTTAGTCTCTACACACACAAGAGATTCTAGTATTTGTTGAATCTGGTGTCTGTCGTGTGTGCTACTAATAGTTTTTCTTATTATAGGAACATTAATAAAGGAGTCGGGAGGAAAAGATTTTTTTTCTTCCTCTATTTTGTCTTGGTCTGCTCCAGAATAAACTATGAATTGACCAGCAAATAATAACTTTATTAATTCTATAAATAGCTCCAAACCATTCATGAGAGGCATTTCTAAGTCACTTATTGTAACGGCGACGTTGTTTGTAGGTTCTTTTACGAATTCCAATAAATCTCGAGGATCATTAAAGCTCATAATGTGCTTTTCTGATATCCCTAGCTTTATGAGATTTCGTTTTAAAAGCATCAATTGATTGGGATCATCATCTACAATAGCCATCAGCAAGTGATCATTTTGTAGCTGTTGCAATAAGTTTACTGATTTTTCTATTAGCATAATTCCTCCTATTTTATAAACATACTATACGATTTTTGTGAGTTGGTCAATATTTCTATTGTTTATTTTGTCTATTTTATTGTATAATTGAAGTATTGTAAAAAGTAAATAAGGCCCTATAATATTAGGATAATGAATATAAAAATATGTTCAAAAAACAACAAAAATCAAAACAAATTTCAAGAGATGTTATAGAAGAAAACAAAAAAGAAAATCTTCCTGTAAATAGTGTTGAATCAAAAAACTGGATAGAAGAAGAGGAAGAGGAAGGGGAATTATTGGTTGATGTATATCAAGAAGATGATAATATTGTAATCAAGTCTACTGTTGCGGGAGTAAAGCCCGAAGATTTAGACATTGATATTAACAATGACATGATTACAATAAGGGGCAAGAGAAAACAAATGGAAAATATAAATAATGGAGATTTTTTTTATCAAGAATGTTATTGGGGAAGTTTTTCAAGATCAATTATTTTGCCATGCGAAGTTTATGCAAGTAAGGCAAAAGCATCTTTGAAAGATGGGGTTTTAAAAATCGTATTACCAAAAAGTCAAAAAGAAAGATCTGTAAAGCTTTC
>JAEHGL010000079.1 GCA_019248485.1 Candidatus Komeilibacteria bacterium S5_K13
TGCAAAAGATGAGATACATAGGTAACACCTCTAAATTGCCTAAACTATGGGTTTTAGGTAATATCAGGGGTTAATTATTAATACCTGTATTTCATATGTTATTAAAAGATCAAAGACAACATTTAAGGTATATTAGTATATTTAAGCACTTTCCACATAAGCCATTTAAGAAGACTAATAAGTATGAGCTATTGAGGGGTGCAGCTAGACTTAAAGGTCTGTCTAAACTAGCCATGCTAAGACTAGACTGGATAATATATTATCATACTAAAGCTAGTCTAAATACTAGTCTAACTTGTCGCTATTTCGGTATTAGTCCAAAGACATTCTACAAATGGTTCAATAGATTTGATGAAATAGATCTAAGTAGCCTAGAAGACCAGTCAAGAGCACCAAATCATGCTAGACAACGAGAATATACAAATGTTCAATATCTAAGAATAATAGAATTAAGAAGACAATATATCCGTTATGGTAAAATGAAACTATTAGAACTATATACAAACAAGTATCCAGAAGATAACAGCATTACTTCTTGGAAAATACAATGTATTATTGAAATATCTGGAATATATTATCATCCTAAAAGACAAGCTAAAATCAATAGAAAAAGAGTATTATCACAGAAAAGAAAGAAGATTACAGAACTTAAAAAAAAGAAGATAAAAGGATTCCTATTATGCCTTGATACTATTGTTCTTTACTGGAATGGTAAGAAGAGATATATTATTACTGCTATTGATAGATATACTAAAGTTGCTTATGCTAGAATGTATAATAGTCACAGTTCTTACAATGCAGAAGATTTTCTTTATAGATTATACTTTGTTCTTGATGGCAGAATAGAAAACATTCAAACAGATAATGGATCTGAATTTAAAGGACTATTTGATAACAGGTGTAAGAAGCTAAAGATATCACATTATTATTCAAGAATTAAGACACCTAAAGATAATGCTGTAGTTGAAAGATTTAATCGTACTGTACAAGAAGAATTTGTTAAAATGGGTAACATGACAGATGATACAGAATTGTTTAATAAAAGATTAAGTGAATGGCTTATTCATTACAACTTCCAAAGACCTCATCAGACCCTAGACTATATGCCACCAATTAACTTTACGTGTAAATATCATAAAGTGTTACCTATGTACCCATCTAGTACA
>JAEHGL010000080.1 GCA_019248485.1 Candidatus Komeilibacteria bacterium S5_K13
TTTTGGCGAACAAGCAGCTATTGAAAAATGTAAATTTATGTATGAAAGATTATCAGAAGATGCTAAAAAGCTAGTTAAAAAAATTGAATACAAGGACAAAACTATAGCCGATATCGTAAAACAAGCAATCCAATAACTAAATGGGGTTTATAGGCCCTGTTTTTAAATTGACGAAAAATATATATTGTAGTAAGATTTTTGCATAATTAAATTCTTGAAGGAGGAAACAATGGATAAAATAGAATCCAAAAATGCTTTGATTAGCGTTTTCGACAGAACGGGAATTGAAGCTTTCGCTCAAGCTCTTGTGAGTCTAGGTTGGACGATCTATTCATACGGTGACACTGCTGAATGTTTATCAAAGGCAGGCGTTCCTGTCACAGATGTCAAAGATCTGGTCGGTGGAGAAGACATATTGAGCTACAAATTCAAAACCTCGTCCCGTGAAGTCGATGCAAGACTATCATTGACTGTCTATAATGAAGATTATTTCCTTGACATGGAGAAACTGGGACTCCCCTACATTGACCTCGTATGCTGTGATATGTATCCATTAACAGCAGGGATGAAAAATTTCAATCTCGCACCAGTAGTTGCAAAAACTGATATAGGCGGACCTACTATGGTTCGTTCCGGAGTCAAGCACGGAAGAATTGTTCTCGCCGACTCCAGAGAAAGGAAGGGCGTCATTGAATGGCTTAAAGCAGGCAGACCGGATAAAGAAGCTTTTATGAAAGAACTTGCTTTCAAAGCCGAATATATTGTTTTTGTGGCTCAGCTAGGCTCACAGGTAAAGGCATAGTGTAATAATTTCCGGTATACCACATGTCCAACTGCAGTGAAGGACAAAAAAATTATTGATTTCTGCGAAGAAAACAATATCAATTTTCTTTCCCTTCCAGATACAGTTGCACGCATGTTCTTCGGCCTTTAAACCGATGGTAATCAAACAATATAACAAATCCCGTTAGGCACTAAGCTTGACGGGATTTAATTTTAAGCATTTACAAAACATGTCATATATAGTATAAATTTTTATTATTTGCAACTACCATAATAAACATCTACCTAATACAACAAAAACATAAAAACAAACTTGATACAAAATAAGTACATATAAAACTAAAAAAAT
>JAEHGL010000081.1 GCA_019248485.1 Candidatus Komeilibacteria bacterium S5_K13
GGTGAATTCTAATCTGAAGTGCAAATAGACTAACAAAAATACCTGTAATGGTATATGCTAGTAAAACTTTACTAATATTAGCTAACCAATACAGGTATGTATAAACACATTACACTAGATGAGAGATTTTTACTAGCCGCTTTAATTAAAGCTGATTATGAATTGTCTGATATGGCTGATGTCATAGGTAGATCTGTATCCTCAATCTCTAGAGAGATATTTCGTAATTCAAAACCAGATGGGATATATGAACCTCGCCATGCTCATAAATTATCAAAAATAAAGCGAATTAATTCTAAACAAGATTATCGGAAAATTGAGAATAATGAAGAATTGGCAGTAAGAATAGAAAATCGTTTACATCCTTTGATTTCTCCGGAAGTAATAGCTATGGATGAAAACATATGTCATGAAACAATTTATTCTTGGATATATAGATCAAGACCGGATTTAAAAATCAGATTACCACAGAGGGGTAAGAAGCGTCGTCGCTATGGCTCTAAACGTGAGAAAAACCGGGGCTGGACAACAAATGTAAGAAATATTGAGGAACAGCCTGCTGGAGCAAAAAATAGGAGTAGGATTCGACATTTCGAAGGAGATACGATTAGGTTGAATGGTGGAGCAATATTAACACATACTGATAGGAAAAGTCGATTTGAAATTGCTCATCTAGTACCGAACGAAACTGCTGATGTAGCTTATGAAATAATTAAAAATGACAAAATGTTAAGGTCTGCCAAAAGCATAACATATGATCGAGGTTCTACCTTTGCTCTTTGGAGAATGATTGAAGAGAAGATTGAAGGTAAAATATATTTTGCTAATGCTCATCATCCATGGGAAAGAGGTACAAATGAGAATAGTAATCAACGACTGAGAAGAGTCTTTCCTAAGGGAACGAAGTACAGTACAATAACCAAAGAAGATGTTGCTAAAACAGTCTGGATTATGAACCACACGAAGAGAAAATGTCTTAACTGGCATACACCATATGAGGTATTCAATGGTCAATGCACTTCAGGGTAGAATTTAAA
>JAEHGL010000082.1 GCA_019248485.1 Candidatus Komeilibacteria bacterium S5_K13
AAACTTATATAAATAAATATGAATAAATGTAATTGTCAGTGTGATTGTAATAAGAATACTGAAAAAAATCTTACTATTGTTTGGCGAAGACTAATTTCTGAGGGTAGTACTTGCCCAAGATGTGGTTCTACAGAAGATGAATTAGATAAAGCAGTTATACAACTTAAAGAAAAATTAGATCCATTAGGAATTGAAGTAGTTCTACAAAAAGAAGAAATAACACTTGAAGAATTTAAAAAAGACCCACTTAAGTCAAATCAAATTTTATTAAATGGGCAACTACTTGATGATGTGATAAATGCCAAAACAGGGGAAAGTCAGTGTTGTGATGTTTGTGGAGATGAAAAGTGTAGAACAGTTGAGGTGGGAGATAGGTCATATGAAACAATACCATCTAAATTGATTGTAGAAGCATCTTTTAAAGCTTTAGAATTAAATAGTTAATAATTTCTTAAAATTCTGGTGTTTTGAGAATTTTAAAAACTACAATAAACGATTTTTTTGCTAATTTGTGCTATAATAATATTATGAAAAATATTAGAGGCAATAAAAAATTTAGATTGGCAATTATAATAATATTAATTTTAGTAGTTGCTTATATTTTATATTCAATTTGGTAAAACTATGGTAATTCCAAAGCTTAAAATACTTCAAAATGCTAGCGGTGGCACAAAAAAGATACTTAAGCCAATACTTATTGTAATTCTTGGAATACTTTTTGCAGCTTTTGGTTTAGAAGCATCTAACAATGATTGGGACTTGGGCAAATTATTTTCAGGTTCTTCTTGGTCTGAAGCAAAAGTAATGCGTGATAAAGATGGTAATGTAGTGACAGATGGTGGAAAATATACTAATGAATATAATTGTTCAGACTTTGATACTCAGTTACAGGCACAGAAATTTTTTAATAATGCTGGTGGTCCTAGCGAAGACACAAATGATCTAGACAGGGATAACGATGGCGAGGCCTGTGAAGAATTGCCAGCTAAATAAATTCTATACTATTATATATAAAATATTCATTTT
>JAEHGL010000083.1 GCA_019248485.1 Candidatus Komeilibacteria bacterium S5_K13
CGTATTATTCTAAATAAAAATGCGACATAGAAATGATATAATTAGGTTATCTTACTAACTAATTAAATATCATAATCTATGCCACAATATGATTCTATCACAAAAATAAAGATTTGTTGGAGTCTTTATCAAAATAACGTATCAATAGAAGATATTCCAATACAATTAGGAGTTCACAGAGCAACAGTATATAGATGGATAAAAAAGATTAATCAACTTGGAATAAGAGAGTTTCTAAGAAGATATAAAGCAGCAAAGAAAGGAAGGAGAAAAAGAAATAAGACAGATGTATTAACTAAATTGCATATATACAAAATAAGACAAGAAAATCATAATTGCTGCGGTGAAAAAATAAAGTATTTTTTAAAAAAACAATACAATATCGATATATCAGTAGCAACAATATACAATATATTAAATGGAAAATACATATTAAGAAGTAAGTGGAAGAAGTATTGTAAAAGGGGTCATGTTAAGCAAGGAAATAAGCCAAGAGAAGTAATACAGACAGATACAGTTGATTTTGGTGGATTATATGCTTTTACATCAATTGATACATATACAAAAGAAGTTAGTGTGATAATGAAATCAAAGTTAACTGCACTATCAGGAAAAGAGGCATTAAAACAACAATTAGATTATTTCAAAACAATAGATCATATTCAAAAAGATGGTGGCTCTGAATTCAAGAAAGAATGGTTAGAATACGCAAGACAATATATTCCTAGCATTAGAACTGCAAGACCGTACAAAAAAAATGAACAAGCATATATTGAAAGATTCAATGGAATACTTAGAAAAGAATGTTTAGGGTATATTAAATACAAAAAAGAAGATTTAGATATGGTTCAAAACAAAGTTAATGAATATATTGAATATTATCACAAAGTTAGACCTCATTTATCATTAAATATGAAGACGCCCTATGAATTTGTTTCTATGTCGCATTTGACACAAGAGAGAACG
>JAEHGL010000084.1 GCA_019248485.1 Candidatus Komeilibacteria bacterium S5_K13
TATAAGAGCACCTTTATAATTGCCCTTTGCTATAAGCTCTTTTGCTGATTTAAGATATTTATCAATTTCACTTGGATCTATTTTCTTTAATTGATCTATATTAAATTCAATATTTGGATCTGTACTTGTAGAATCAGTAACTGTTTTAACGTCATCTGTCTTTGTAACTTCACTTATTTTTGCAGTAACAGCAGTTGCCCTTTCTTCTTGTAATTGGATTTTGTTGTTTAAGCTATTTTCAATAACTTCTTTTGATTCTTGGCCAGTCTTGTCTATAATAACTTCAAGAGCCTTTTGACTAACTTGATTTCCTAGCGTTGCAATTTCAGTAGCTGAAACAGAGCTTGCGCTAATTCCTTTTATGGCTTTTGTAGCATTTATAGTTTTCTCATCTACTAGTTGAGCTAGCTTGACTATTTCATTACTATTGACAGAATCACTTTTTTCTATTGTTTTTAGTGAGTTTTGAACATTGTTTAGATTTTCAGTAATATTTGCAGTAATGCTTTCTATATGCTTTTGAGCCTCATCTGAAGAAAGCTTGTTTATTTCTGCTATTCTCTTATCAATGTGCTTAAGTCTAATACTTGTCTCTGACACCTCGCTTGTTGCAAGGCTAAGCTCTATTTTTTCTGTAGCTAATTTTACTGGATAAAGTGCTTGGCCTGGAATAGATGCGCTAGCACCAAACACGCTGCCACCAACCATAACTATCGCTACAAAGCTTGACAAAGCTACTTTCCAGTTGGGTAATATAGATCTAGATATGAGCAAAAACCCAAAGAATACTTTCTTTAGGCTAAATGACTCTTTTGTTACAGAATCTCTATCTATAATATTTAACAAAATAGAGCGGGTGACGTGGTACCACTTTTCATCCGGCTCTATGTCCTTGAAGTCTCTTAGATTTTTTAATATGTCAGTGTCTTTCATAATATTTTTGTTTATAGGCTTA
>JAEHGL010000085.1 GCA_019248485.1 Candidatus Komeilibacteria bacterium S5_K13
TTTCACCTCTACTGATAAGAGAAATCTACAAATTATGAGACTACAAGATCATAAAGTGCTTAGTGATATTCTTCTATCAGATGATTCTGGACAAAATCCATCAATTACAGTATCTGGAAACATTGCCTTGGTGTCTCAACTAAACACTCTTTTTACAGTAGATATATCCAACCCAATAAGCCCCGTAATACTAGAAAATATAACCCTAGAAGAGCAAATAACTGACATAGCATTAAATTCCACAAACAACTCATTGTGTTTTGTAACAACCCGCGGAATAGAAGAAAACGATTCAACAAAACAATTTTATGTTATAGATATAAATAATTTAGGAGCCCCATTTGGTACTTTATCTGTTGGTGAAAATGAAAACACACTATATGGACCATATTATGACGCTAAAAGGGATAGGGTTTTTGCGATACACACCGCGGAAAAATTTGGAGTATTAACGCCCTCTTTGGGAGGATGGAATAATCCAAGCAAAGAATTCTCTATAGATATATCAGAATATAAAATTACTTACGACAGATCTAGAACATACGTTTATGGAAACTATGCTTATACAATACACAATGATACCCATGAAAATCTTATTGTATTTGATACAACAAACCTTGAGCCCCCCATTACTTTAAAATTAGAAGGTAGACCAAGCGATATTTCAATTTATAATGGATTTGCATATATCACATCTGATGCGCAAGGCAAAGAACTACAAATAATTAATACTAGTAATTTAAATAGTGATGTTATAGGAAGTTATGGACATGATAGCCCGATGCGAAGCATATTTATACAAAATGACTTAGCATATATATTATCCTATTCTAAATTATTAATATTAGATATTAGTGACCGAGTAAATCCAAAATTGTTAGGCGATTATACTATTTTCGGAGGCGATATTTATGTCTCTGGAAAT
>JAEHGL010000086.1 GCA_019248485.1 Candidatus Komeilibacteria bacterium S5_K13
CGAATTCCACTTTGACTTTGATCCTTGCCCATTTCCACGACCTGACACATTCAACGGGATTGATGTTTCATGGGGATACTCGAATTACTGTAACCCCCCATTTCGAAAAAGTGACGGGGCGTTTGATGCAGGTCCAACAGCGTTTATTAGAAAAGCAATTGAAGAACAAAAAGCCGGAAAAACGAGCGTTGTTGTCTTAAACACAATGAGTTATATCAATATGCTGGTTGAGGCGGGCGCTGAATTTCGGTCACTCGGTAGGTTGCGCTGGCTTGACTGCGACACAAAAGAGCCGTGGAAGAGAGAGAGTTACTCTCGCCTAACTCCGGAGTAGGTCTGGAGTTACTCTGGAGTTGCTCTGGAGTAGGTACGGAGTTACTCTCGACTAATTCCGGCGCTGGTAAAACGCTTTTTGTTTCCTTCTCCAGCCCGCGTTGGTAACTCTTGAAAGTCGGCGAATAGAAGTATTGCCTCCCGTCCACCTCATACTTGACCAGCATCCCGCGATCTACAATCCAATCCATAGCTGCCATGATCTGTTTCGCCGTCACGTCCTCACGGAGCGGGAATAGCCTTGACCGAATCCATGAGCTGTTGAATATCCCGCGCCCCTCGCTATCCAGCGCCAACGGCATCAGCGCCCACATCAGGCGGGTAAAATCATCCGGCATCTCGTTGAAGTCGAATGACTGCGTTATTTTGGTATGCAACGCCCTATATTGAGCCATCTACAACAACCTCCCCTGTCCAGGTAACGGGTTCAGCACGTCCGAGCCGTACAACTTGTTGATCTTGCTCTTGTACGCGTCAACTTTCTTCATCATGCTAACCGCCTGGCTCTCCTCTTGCGCAATAAAATGCACGTGCTTCTCAATGCTCACCTG
>JAEHGL010000087.1 GCA_019248485.1 Candidatus Komeilibacteria bacterium S5_K13
TACTTCTTAAAAAACAAGGCGAAAACCTTGTTTTTTGTTTTATGTAAAAACATCACCTCTGAGGTGATAAATTGATTGAAACGAATTGCATAACCCAGTGAAACAGGTCGAATGCACGCCATGACGGCATGCCGTGAATCAAATAAGAGGAGTCGGATGACTCCTTGACAAAATTCAGCATAAGTAATAAGATATCAAAAAATACAAGGAGGAAATCATGAAAATAACTATTAATATCCACAGTGTGGACATTGACCTATTTGGAAAAGTGCTCATATTCGAACTCAGGAAACAATTTAATATCCCCTCGGGATTCATTGCAAAAATTGGGGATAAAGTTCTCCGAGATATTGCTTCAGTTGAGCAGCATGATGAGATCGCATTTATCGAGCCCGAAATGGTTATCAAAGTTAAAGAAGAAACCACCGTATCAAAAATCCGAGAAAAATCTAATGTACCACCTGATCTCATAGCAAAAAGTTATGGGAAAATTCTCAGCAATGATGCCACAGTCGCAAGCGGAGAGGAGACAACTTTTTCCAAACCGGGAATAATTGAAGTTTGGATATATCGTGGCGAAAAACGAGATATGATAAAAGTTCAAGAAGGGAATACTATTGCTCAACTTATAGAGCAATTCAAAGACATCCTGTCTTTACCCAAGAACTTTAATATCCACGAGCTTGATAAGCCTGAAAGGCTCCTAAGATTAGACCACCTTCTTCAAAATGAAGAAGAAATCGAAATCATCGAAGCCTAATGAATTTAATAAAACCAATACTTACAGCTACACCTTTGTGTGGCTGTTTT
>JAEHGL010000009.1 GCA_019248485.1 Candidatus Komeilibacteria bacterium S5_K13
GTTTTCTATTTTATTTATTAATTTATCTAGCGCACTTAAAATAGACTTTTTTACAGAAGTATTCACTTTTTTAGCATCTAAGCCAACGCTAATTTTAGCAAGCTCCGCCTTACTCATATCAAGCTCTAAGGACTTTGCGATCTTTTTTGTTATACTTTCCCCTGATATTGGAATACTAATATCAAATAATATTGTGTCTTGTGAATAAGCAAAAAAACTACTTCTACTTGCACCAATATCAATAACGCCATATGTCCTTCTTGGACTCTGAGATCTAAAACGTGGAGACTCCTCTTGAAGAATTGCTCGACTAATCGCAACAGACTCTATTTCGCAAGCGACAACCGACAACTTCGCATCTTTTAATATACTAATATAATCATCTACAAAATTTTTGGGAGAAGCGCCTATTAGAACTAATGTCTTTTCAAATTCACTTGGAATTTCTTGCCAATCAAAATAGACATCCTCAATTGAAACTGGTAAAAAATTTTCTAATTGATTTTTTATGGCATCCTTTGTTTTAATTTGAGAGCCTTCTATCTTAAGAAGCTTAATAAAAGTTTGTGGTTCTGGAAGACAAACAACCGCTTCATCTCCTCCGACCCTACCATAAAGAGGCTTATCCAACATTTCTTTAAGATTGCTGACAAATAATTCTCTATTTTTTATTTCACCATTTTCTATAATTCCCTTTTTTAATTTTTTACTAGAAAAAGATTTAAGGATTATTTTATCTCCTGATTTTGCAAGTTGAACAAACTTCAGAGAAAGATCTGAAATATCTATTCCTATTGGATAATTAATTGCCTCTATCATAAAAATAATACTAATAAATAAATTATAACATTATAGACGCATAATTTAAAACTTTTGTAATAAAATTATTTTTCCTCCCAAGATAAAAATACATACTCGCCAACTGTTGGAAAATGCGGTGGCGGAAAGAATCTTAAATTATTATCAAAACTAATATTTCTTATATCATATCCAGATCCATCTGTGTAAGAAAAACCATATCGTAAATTTGAGGCAATTGAGCCATATATGTCTAAACTATGCCTTTGATAATGACCACCACAATCTTGTATATAGTATTCTCTCCCAATCATACCCTCTTTTGCAATCATTCCTGCATCTATTTCTAATTGATTTTCAGAATCTAATCCAACTAAAATATCTTTTTGAGCTATGAGACCTATTGAATCTGTTCCGTCATAATTAGTATATTTTATATTCCCATTTATAATAATATTTGTATTACTTCCAGTAAGAGGCTCTTTAAAAGCTAAAATAGTTGCCCTCGTTCCATTAACAGATCCGTCTACCCAGACATTATCTTTTACAAAAATGATTCCGTTTGCAGGAATAGTCCTTGACGAATAAAGATTTGTTTCTCTCTCTATACTATAGGTTTCTGTGCTCACATATTCTGTGCATCCCCAAGAAACACAAAGTCCCCACTTATACCTTGTACATCCAGTTTCAACACACCTAGAACACGGATCACTTATTCTAGTAACAATTTTTATATCAACCGTATTATTTGTATTAAGTTTTATATGATATCCTTTTTCGTTAGATGGATTTAATATTAGACCCCCCGTTGTACCTGCAATTTGCAAAACATCACTTACATAATTATCTAGCAAATCAAAGCTTACTGTTGTAACTGGAAAAGTTCTCCCCGACATAAAGGTAGCTGGCCTGTTTGGAACGTTTTGAGGCGGATTATTTGAGTCGGGCTGTGGATCTAAGACTGGAGAGTGCGTATGAACACCAAACTCATTTACACCTTCATGATCTGGATCATCATAATTTAAGACGCCAGAGGATATAATATTATGAGCAACACCATCAAATCTAATTCCGCCATTTGAATGAATTGGTCCCCAAGTTTCTGTTCCTTCTCCAAATCTTATATCTGAATTAGAAAGAATTGCATAAGAAGACCAAGACGGAGCTCCGCAAGTAACCTCAATCGCTCTTTTTAAGTTTGGATATTTTTCCGTCCAAGCAATTGATTTTATCTTTATTATCTTTGCCCCATCTGCCGCTGGTGGAGTTATATAAAGTTCATAAAATCCCCTTGTTCCATTTTCACTATATTCATACGGACCGTATGGACCATAATCTGGTCCAGATAAACAAGCTTCATTATTACAATACTCTTCTTTATCATGATAAAGTACCCATTTATAATAATTTATTCCCGCCTCTGCAATACTAAGCGCCTGAGTGCTTGCAACCTTCATCTTATTAAATCTTTGTTGAGTAAGACCAAGTCCAATAGAAGAAGAAAGAATAACAAAAAATATACCCGTTAAAACAAGCGATAAAAACAATACACTTCCTTTCTTATTTTTATAAATCATAAATTAATCAAATTTCTAAAAGTAACGCTAGTTTCTAAAATATAATCATCTGGAGCTCTTTGAGGTGTTACATTTACATATAACGTTATAGAAATCAATTTTATTCTATCTATGGAGCTAGTTTCTAAATTAGAGCTATCATAATATTTAAAAACAGGCACTCCCCTATTATTGATATACTTTGATAATACGCTAACGGTTGACGTTCCGTCATAATTATTATTAACTCCTGGTGGAGTTATCGCTTTTTTTAAATTATATCCATCTAGATAATATCTTATTTTTTCTCTTTTGCCATCTTTATTTATATCATTATAAAATACAAAAGTGCTTGTGCTTGTTTCTGATATTGTATAACTTCCATTGTCTGATGAATTTGCGCCTCTTATTTCCTTTGTGATTATATCTAACCCATTTCTTGCTTCACTTATAGCCTCTTCTTGCTCTATATTAAATGTTGTTGACTTAAACCCAACAATTAGAAATTGATTAAAAATTAAAATAATAATAGAGCTAATAGCCATTGCTACAAGAATCTCAATTATTGTAAATGCGCACTTTCTATTGTTGTTCATTTATCTATTTAAATATAAAATAATATTTTTTGTTTGCCCCGCATCAATTCCAATATTTTCGGACGGTTCAGACATGATTAAATAATACGGAGATGAGTCTTCAACGCTAAGAGAATATTCATCATCCCACGGAAGATCTAAACTAATCATTCCCGATGAATTACTATTATATATATCGTTATATCTAAAAACGTCTGGATCACTTCCTATTTTATTAGAGCTTATTAGTCTTATTGGAATTGAATTTAGATTGCTTATAGCTTCGTATTCTTTTATTTCTCCAAAATAAATATCAAAATTCCCATTTCTATCATCATCCCAAGATGCAAATATATTACCACTTGTTTTATCAATACACATGCTTGGATTTTCTTGTGGAGACATACCCACATTTATATTTGCTCTTACTTCGGAATCCCAAGATTTTTCTAAAGAAGAGAAGAGCTTTTGTACATACACATCTTTGTTCGTATTTCTATCATCTGTCCAAGATACATAAATATTAAAATCACTATCACACACAATGCTTGGGGCATATCTATTTGCGCTCATACTCTCTGTATTTACAAATACATCATCACCCACTTGTTTTACTCCTGCGTCATTGAATTTTTGAATAAATACTTTTTTATTTAAATTACTATCATAAATCCACGCGATATAAATATTATTATCATCGTCAAGACAGATATCCCCGGAATAACTATTATCAGATAGCTGCGTATTAACAATTACATCGTCACTAAAAAGCTTTGCTCCATCTTTACTTATTTTTTGTATATATATAGAAGAAGCCGGATTTCTTGTGTCTGTCCATTCAATATATGCATTGTCCTCAACATCTACAACAATATTCGGATCATACTGATCTGACAAATTAGATGATTCGTCATTTGAATTAACCATTACAGGGTTCATCCAAAGTGAATTACCAGCTTCATCAAACTTCTGTAAATATATATCGTAATCTCCGTCTTTATTATCTTGCCATACGCCAAAGAAGTCCGTGCTTGTAGGTGATGTAAAAATTTTTAGATTTGACTGACTTGAGTTTGTTAAATCGGCTATCTTTTTATCACTAGCCCAAAGCTTGAGCCCGTTATCTTTATTAATTTTTTGAAAATAGCAATCATAGTCGCTAGACCCCAAACACCAAGAAACATAAATATCATTATTTTTTGATATTTTTATATCTGGTTCTCCATATATATCAGAACTTATTAAAACGTCTGATGAATATTGTTTTTCTCCCAAATTATTATATTTTTGAATATAAGCTCCCAAAGTTGTGCTAACACTGCCCCAAACAACATACAAATTACCACTTGAATCACTGGCAATTCTAGAGTTTGTTTGTGGATTAGAGTCACCACCAGAATTAGCTTTGAAATTACTTGGCAAATCTGCTGATACAACTCTTATATTTAGACGACTCATTAGATCTATTGAAAAACTATCTTCTGTTTTTCTATTTTCAATCACGCTCAAATTTTTCTTAATTGGATTTGGATTTGACTCACTTATACTATACGTCTCATCATTACTATAACCACTCTTTGAGACGATAATTTTATAAGATTGAAATGCTGGCAAAACTGGAACTGATATTTTGCCCAAAGAATCGGAAATATAATCAACACTTATTGGAGGATTTATTTCACTATTTTCAACGTGCACCGTTGCGCCACTAACAGCTACGCCATTTGAATCAACTACAAATAATTTCAAAAGTCCATATCCAGACAAGTTTTCTTCTGTTGGCGGAATAACTCTTGAAAATACGTCTATACTTTTTATTCCCATTCTAGTATTCCAAGAAACATTTATAACAACATTTTTATAATCAGTAAATACATCATCTGTTTCGTCTTCAAGAGTCCCGTCATATGGATCGTCAAAAAATTGTATAACCGAATGTATTGTATATGATCCATTTCTTACGATAGTTTCATAGTCACTAATGCTCCCATGTGGGCTACCAAAAACAGTGCCAACATCATCATATGGCATATTTCTAATTTGCTCCATTTTTTGATTTGCTATTGCAATGGCTTCAACGTAGTGTTGATTATCAGATGTTATCGCAAAAGAATACATAATAAGCTGATATATTCCAGTCATTACAATACTTAATACAAACAAAGATACCAGCACCTCAATCAAGGTAAAAGCGCCCCGCCCACCATTCTTATTAAAATTATTTATCATATTATACGGCAGAAGTGATTTTATACATTGGCATTATAATAGAAATAGCTATTCCACCAACCCCAAGTCCAAGCACCAAAATAAGTATTGGCTCTATAAGAGATGGTAAGTCTGTCATAATTTGATTCACCTCTTCTTCGTAAAATTCAGCTAACTCTACTAATATATTGTCTAGATCTCCCGTCTCCTCTCCTATTGCCATCATTTGACTCACAACTGGGGGAAACAACTTAGGATAAATTTTCATAGACTCCGTTATAGTTTCACCTTTTTTTATTTTACTTCCAATATCAAGTATTGCCTCTTTATAAAATGAGTTGCCAAGAACCCCCGCAGAAATATCAAAGGCTTTTACTATCATAATATCTGTTTGCAAAAGCGAGCTTAAATTTCTTGCAAATCTTGCTAGATTAATTTTTTTGGTAATTGTGCCTATTATTGGAAATTTCAAAATGATCGAATCAAAAAATCTTTTTCCTTTTTTTGTTTTTGCAAATCTTGCGGACAATATTATAAGTCCGGCTATAATAGCCGCTGCTAGTGGACCCTGCGTTCTTAAAATATTACTTATTGCTATGAGTATCTTAGTTGGAAGCGGAAGTTCTACCTTCATTTCTATAAAATTTGCTGTCATTCCAGGGACAACAACAACCATCATAAAAATAGAAATTCCAACGAGCGCAAACAAAATTACCATTGGATATGTCATAGCACCACGAACCTTTGCAATAAGCATGTGCTCTTTCTTCATTTGCACAAAAAGCTGCTTTAAAACCTCCTCTAATTTACCAGAAGCCTCTCCCGCCTCTATCATATTTATAAAAAGTTCATTAAAAACTTTTGGATAGGATTTCAAAACTTCAGAAAAACCCTCTCCAGCATCAACCCTTTTTGCCATTTGAGTAAGGACTTGAGCAAAATACTTATTTTGAGCTTGATAGGCTAGCGTATAGAGTGCTTTTGATAAAGATATTCCAACTCTAAGCATCAGGGATAAATGCTGAACAAAAAACAACTTTTCTTTAAGTGGGACTTTTTTAATTTTCAATAAAAAATTATTTATTTTATCCATTGCACCACTACTTACTTGAACATCTTTAAATAATATCTGTTCTTTATTTATTGAGTTTTTTTTCTTTATCACCATATTGCTCTCACTAAGATCACTAACAAACTTATAATCTTCTGTTATAGCGTCTTTATTGATTCTTTTAACACTAGATGCTCTTTGGGCTACTCTAGGTTGTTGAATGCTTTCTTTTTTATTTTCTAATTTTTGTTTCATAAGGTTATCTAGTAAGCTACGTAGTTACTTAGCCTAAAAGAAACTTATTTTTAAAATAATTTATTCTGTTGCAACTCTTAAAATTTCCTCTATTGTAGTGACTCCATTTTTTGCCTTTATAAAACCATCTTCTACTATAGAAAGCATTCCTTTGGAAATGGCATATTGTCTTATTTTTTCTGCTCCTGAATTTTTTAGTATCAAATCTGCCATTTGTTCATCATTTTCTAAAACCTCATAAATTCCAAGCCTTCCTTTGTATCCAGTGCCAGCGCACTTTTCACAGCCCTTACCTCTATAAAATAATAATTCATCTAATCCATTTTTTTTCTTTGAAATCACTTTTTCTTCTTCAAGGGTTCTCAGTATTGATTCAACGTCTATTTGCTTTTCTAATTCTTTTATATATGCTTTTTCAAGGTTATAACTAGTAATACAATTTGGACATATTTTTCGGACCAATCTCTGAGCTATAATAATATTAAATGTAGATGCTATTAAAAAAGTGGGCACATTCATTTGTGTAAGTCTTGGAATAGTTGTTGGGGCGTCATTTGTATGGATAGTAGATAAAACTAAATGACCAGTCATAGCAGAGTGAATTGCTATTTCGGCTGTTTCTTGATCTCTAATTTCTCCAACCATAATAACATCTGGATCCTGACGAAGCAAAGACCTAAGCCCAGATGCAAATGTAAAACCAATCTTTGGATTTACCTGTGACTGATTAACATTTTTCATTTTATATTCAATAGGATCTTCAATTGTAGAAATATTTACTTCAGGAGTATTCAACATATTGAGTATAGTATAAAGCGTTGTTGTCTTACCACTTCCCGTAGGCCCTGTTACAAGAATAATTCCGTGCGGTTTTTCTATATTTCTTTTTACGACATTATAGGCTCGCTCGTGAAACCCAAGCTGATCAAGAGATAAAATTTGTGCTTTTTCGTTTAAAATTCTAATAACAATTTTTTCTCCATCAAAAGTAGGAATAACAGAAACTCTAAAAGAAACCTTATATTTATCAGAATACATTTTAAAACGACCATCCTGTGGCAAACGGCGCTCATCTACTTTTAAATTAGAGAGTATTTTAATACGACTTGTAATTCCGGGTTGCACTTCTTTTGGTAATGTCATAGCATTATGAAGTATGCCATCAAGTCTATATCTCACTAAAACATTTTTTTCTTCTGGTTCAATATGTATATCTGACGCTCCGTCAATAATAGCATGCTCTAATATTGCATCAACAACTTTTGCAACTGGCAAATCTTTAATTGACTTCTTTTTACTTATTTCTTTTAATTTACTTACTTCCTCATCTCCATCTGATAAATATTTAAACTCTGCTTCCAAGCTTCTACTATATTTTTTAAAAGATTCTTTAATATTTTCGGGCGTACTTAAATAAACCTTAACACTTAATCCTGTCTTTCTTTTAATAAAGTCAATTATTTCTAAATTGCCTGGATCAATAAGTGCAATACTAATAGATTTGCTGTCCCCATCAAAAGCAATAATATTATTAGAGACAGCAACTGACTCTGGAATCATATACAAAATATCTTTTCTGATATTTGTATTCTTCAAATTAATAAACGGGACTTTAATATATGTTGATATATTTTCATACAAAGTCTCATGACTTATTAATTTTCTCTCTATCAAGTAATCCTCTAAAGATTTTTTTTCTTTTAGCGACTCTTTAGAAAAACTATCTAAATCGGCAGATGAAAATAAATTTACTTTTTCAAGAATTTTTTTTATTTTTTTATCACTAAACATTGTATCTTAAGTTAGATATTTATATACTCTAATTTTATCACAATGAGGATAATATAAAAGGCTTATTTTTTTAAAAAAAATAAAAAAATAGTAAAAACCTCTTTTCTTTTTTTTGTTTTTCTGTTAAAATTATATAAAGAAAAATAATTTTATGAAAAATTTTTTTACAAGCGCATTAATAATAATATTTGGATTCTTGATCACATGGAAAACAAATTGGATTGTAGAAAATTTTGGAAGGAATGATTGGGCAGAGCAAAAATTAGGATCGGAAGGCGGAAGTAGATTGGTATATAGATTAGTTGGAATTGCAATAATGATTTTTGGCGCACTACTTATGACAGGACTCATGAAAAATATAATTTTTGGAATTTTTGGCAACACAATGCAAATTTAGTATTTCTTTTTTATAAAAAAAGAACTATAATAAATATGTGAGATAATTCTCACGCCGAATCGCTAAAAAAATTTATTCTCCAAATCCAATTAAGGAAATGAGGAATAATAGAAAGGTATAAAAAAATGGCAGCAAAGAAAAAAGTTGCAAAGAAAACAACAAAAAAAGTTGCAAAGAAACCTGTAAAGAAGGTTAAAAAGGCAGCAAAAAAAGTTGTTAAGAAAGCAACAAAAAAAACAAAGAAATCAAAGAAATAAGATTTCTGTTGCGTCAAAAATTGCGCAAAACAAAAATCCCTTTACTTGTCGTGTTGGGATTTTTGTTTTATTAAAGCCTATTATAAGGGCCTTAAATCTATGTATCTAAAATAAGCTAGACCGTTCTTTCTTAAACCTATTTATTTCACTTTCCGAAAAAATATTTATTTTACCATACTCTCCATCATATCCTGGAATTAAATTTACTTTGTTTTCTCTTACTCTAATTATTGCATCCGCAATTCTTGCATCGATTTTTTTTAATTTGTCGTAAGGAATATTTAATAAAATATTAAATTCGTTTTCAAATTTTTTTATTATTTCAAAATAAAAGTTATCCACTCTTTTACTATTTCGTCCTACTCTTATAGATTCCGAAATTATTTTTTTCAATCCAATTAAATTTTTATAGGGAATAAAATAGTTTTCTTTTTCTAACTTTGAAATTTCTTCATCACTTCTATCACAAAGAGTTTCTACACGATGCAACACTCCAAGTGTTAATTCCTTTTTACAAACAGGGCATATATTTTTTTGCCTTATAGATTCAAGCGGATCTAAATTTATTCCACAATTTCTATGGCCATCATTATAGTAAGTTCCTTCTTCTGCATAAAATTCTATTGTGTATAAAAATTTATTTTTATTTTTATTTTTAAAAATTTCATATATCTCATCATATGAAAAATTTTCTAGAGAAATGACATTTGCTTCTCTTCCCAAATTTTCTACGCTATGTGCATCTGAATTTGATACAAGTAAATAATTATCTAATGAACTCACTTGCCAATTCATTCTTGGATCAGATGACAACCCTGTCTCAACGGCAAAAATATATCTTGAGTATTCTTCAAAACATTCCTCTATACTATCAAATCCTGATTTTGATCCCAAGGTTGCAAACCATGGCGTCCAAATATGTGCAGGAATTATTAAACTTTTATTATTTATAGCAAGTGCGATTTGCAAAACATCTATCACATCCATTCCAAGAATTGGCCTACCATCTGATTTGAGATTTTTTCCTCTACTTATTAATTCATTGTTAAACTTTTTCACAGAGTCGATGTCTGGCATCAAAATACAAATATGTATTCTTCTTACTTTTCCATTTTTCTTATATATACACGACACTTCTGTTGAAAGGATAAAATATATATCGCTATATTCGCCACTTTTTAGACTATAGAGACCCTTTCCATTGCTCTTCATAAGTTCTTCAAATTCTTTTATCCAAACTGGATGAGTAAAATCTCCACTTCCTACTATATTAATACCTTTTATGTGGGACCATTTTGCTATATTCTCAAACGTTAGCTCCTTGGAACAGGCTCTTGAAAAACGAGAATGTATATGAAAATCTAATATTGCTTTGTGCATATACCTTGAAATAAATAATTAGTTTATTTAATTTTAATCTATATATAGCAAAAAACAAGCTGGCTTCATAGATCCCAACCCTGAGTTGGTGTTAATTTGACAAAAAATTCAATTAAATCTAAGATATTTACAAATATAAAAAATATGGGAGGAAACCATGAAAGAACAAAACAACGAAGCTAAGGTTGATCTTTCTGCAGTAAAATGGATTCTGAGATACCGTTTTATCAATGGGGCCAAAAAAGAAGACGAGCTGAAATCTATTATCGACAACATACATGTAGGTAGTGCAGAAATGCCGTCAATCAAACTAATGGCTCTTATGGAAATGAAAGAATTATCTTTCCAAGATGTATATGAGCTTGTTTTGAAAAAAGAAACTAAAAAAACGGGCGACTGTGAATCCTATAAGGTAAATGAAACTCTGCGCAGTATTGTCATAAAAAGTATAAGCCAATATATCACATTCTCTCAAAACATTGAACTATGTGCCGAAAAACACTATCTATTCCGTAATTTTTGTGAGTCAATTGGCTTAAAATATTTTACAGCAGAACAAATCAAAGAATTTTCGCTTGGAGTTAAAAATCTCGAATCTCATAATAATAGATTACGAGAAATTAACTATGAATGCTTCATGCAAATTTCAGCAGAGTTTATTAATTGGCAAAATCTTCTAAAAGAAACATCTTTAGATGAATGTATTGAAATATGCAAAAACATTGACAGGGGTAAAAATTATCCCTACGTGTGGGGCGCTTTTTTAGAAGATCTATGGGAAAACCTGAACGAAAAAAAACAAGATGACCTTGTAAAACAAATTAACAACTCAAGTGCTGGTAGCATTCTAATTAAAAAAAGACCCCTTACAAACGGCCAGATACTTGATATATGTAGGAAGTGGAAAAATTTTAACCTTTGGATTCAAGCATTAGACAGGATTGATTGGTCCCTTGTTCCAACAGAAGAAATAAATCAAATTATAGAAGATGCTGAAAAAGATGGTGTGTTATTATTTTCTTTAGGACTAGTTAGGGTACTAAAAATAAATGGGGATTGCCTGAAAAAAATTAACAAAATAAATAGATACAACGACTGGAGCTTCACAAAAGAGGTTCTTGAAAACATTCCTCATACATTTAAACAGCTCTTAAAACTTCCCAAGATAATTGATGACAAACCGTCAGGATTACTAATGATCGGGTGCAACAATCTTACAGATGAAGAATTTGATACATTAGTTGAGAATGGTTTTCTATCTTGGGGAGATGACGCAGTTACTTACTCAAAAACATCCCTGATGTGTCTTCATGCCATACTAAAATATGGCGCAAAACACAATTCTTGGAAACGACTTTATCAAAAAGTTAGCGATGACGAGCCCAGCGCAGAAGATATAATAAAAATCTGCGAGACTATTATAAGCAACGTAAATCAAGAAGTTTTCAGGGATTTAGCATATAATATTCCCTGGGGAAATTACTCTCCAGAGGAGATAATAAAAATCTGTAAGGCTTCAAACAATAACCCCCACATGTTAGATCGGGCACTTGAAAAAACAATTGGTGCGATAAATGAAAAACTCTTCAAAAGAAAAACAAAACAATAAACTACATAAACGCCTTGTTAATAAACTTGGCGTTTTTTTTGATATCCAACCCAGGGCTAATCTTTGACTAACCCTGGGTTGGTATTAATTTGACAAAAAACTCAATTAAACCTAAGATATTTACAAATATCAAAACTAAGGAGGATGTTATGTGTGGAGCATGCGTTCAAACAGAAGAAATAAGTGGCGTATTCAAGGAATTAATGAATCTCATCCTGAATGCTGTATTACTTAAACCGGAAATATTTACACAAAAAGGTTATCAAATTCATTGCGGTATAGGCGCAAGAACATTCAAGAAGGGTTCTCTAAAAAAGATACACATACTCGGTGGAAATGGGATTGATGATGAAGATAATAAGGTCTTATTATCAATCGATAGATGGGATTGGTATCCACTTGAAAAAGAAATCCGCTTTATAGTTCACGATGAAACAATAACCCTCGTCTTACTTGAAATACTTGCATCTCAAAAAGAGTTCTTCGTGAAAAATGGGTTGAACCAAAAAGTCTTTATCTTTCACAATTTCCCGTGCTGTATATCTTCAAATATAGTGGGGCTTAATCAATCTTTCCTTATTGCCAAAGTGTCTGGATCAGAAAAAATGCTTCCAATTCAAGCTGGTATTGTAAGAAATAGCATTCCATACGATAAGCAATATTCCCATGAAGAAGACATATCAACGGGTGGAATCAATTTTTATGAGGGTAAAAGCCATAAAAACGTAATTGATATTAACCAAGTAGATCGGGCTGAATTGAAACTGTTTGATTGTGACAAATTTGCATTTTCAACAGATCTGACAGCCATAAAAAGATATCTGCCAGAATTATTTAAACTTCTCTAAGAACCTATAAACGCCTTGTTAATAAACTTGGCGTTTTTTTGATACTTGAATACCTCAACAAATTCATTGTATAATAATAATATAAGAATTATTCGAAAAATATGGACAATTTGTGTATAAAATGCCAAATGGATGAGGTGTTTTTGGACGGATTATGTGAGGATTGCTACGAAGAGCAATTTGAGGATCAAAAAAAAGATACTACACATGACAAAATGGTTGTTCATAGCGCAGGACTAAAAAATCAACCCTTTCAAAATAGAGGAATTGATAAATTAAATAAACTAAAACGAAAATAATATGGAAAAATTTAAGATACCCTGTGACTGTGGAGTTTGTGATGAGTGTATTGCAAGAGAGGAAAATCTACACATAAAAAACAACGGCCGTGAAAAAAGACACACAAAACCACCCATAGATGATCATTTAGTAGACCCTAAAGAAAAAACTCCTAAAAGACCAGACACAACAAGAGAGGGAGATATATTTGAATTGTAAATATTATAAAAATTTATCAAAAAGAGAGCTAGCAATACTCTCTTTTTTATTGCAAATAAATTTATTTGAGATGCTCTATATTCTCTAATAGCACATCAAAGCGATTATATCCACTATCTATATTAAAATGGCCTGCACCATGTATCAAATTAACTTGTACTCCTAATTTATAAGCTAAATTTTGAGATTTTTCTAGTGAAACATATGGATCATTATCTGAATGAACTATGGTAAAATTTTTAGAATGGTTTTTTATTTTATCAAAATCAAACTCCTTGCTTATAAATGTTTTATTAATACTATCAAAAATTGGATTATCCAGTAATTCTATAAATCCGGATACTAAATAACTAGCCCTGATTTGAAAATCAATATTTTCTAAAATGTTTAACAAAAAAGCCACACCAATGCTGTGACCTATTAATATTGAATCTTCTTTAAGATATTTTCTATATCCTTCAAAAACCTTTGACCAGTTTTCTAAGCTCTGATTTTCTGGAGTAGGAAAATTTGGAGAAAAAACATTGTGACCAATCTTTTCAAGACTATTCCTAAGCCATGGAATCCAGTTCTCCTCTGAATTACCGTATGCGCCATGAAATATAAAAATATTCATAAATCATTTACTCAATACAACAATCAATTGCCTTTTTAACCAATCCACCAAGTTTTCCAAAAAAACCTTTTTTTTCTTTATCGTTTTTATCAAGTGCACTATCATCAATTTTTTTTACATCACCAACATTTAATAACTTCATATTTATTCCCCAGAAAAGCGAATATAGGTTATAGGCTTTTTCAAATAATTCATAAGCTTCTTCTTTCTTATCCATTCCAAGCTGTTTTGTGCCAACTTCCATAAGTCTCATTGATGCTGCAAGTAAATGCTTTGAAATACACCAAACCTCTCCTTCATATTCTTTGATAATTTTTTTGAGTAGTTCTTTTCGCATTTCACGAACATCTTTTATCAAATCATAATAATCATTATTTCCAGTTTTTGCACCAGAAAAAAAGAAATGCTCTTCAATACTAATAAGATTCATTATCGCAATGCTCAAATCCTGGTCAGAGGACAAATCCATTTTTTCTTGCTTTTTCATATGATCAACGCGCTCCACAAACTCACTAATTTTTTTTGATAAATCTTCGCTCATATATTTATCTTGTTATTAAATAAAATAAGAAACTAAGTACTGATAATGAAAATATAGGTACAACAACTTTTTCAAATGGAAAATGCGCTTTACCATTTTTTTTCTTCATATATTCATATAATCTAGATGATAATAAAAACACGATACTTCCAACAATAATTCCTAAAATCAATTTATTTACTCCTAGTAAATTATTAAATGGATGAAATATAGATTTCATAAAAAACAAAGGAACTACAACGATGGCATAATAAAAAACAAATGATGCTGGCACAATCCACTTCGTTCTCTGATATTTTCTAATATACCAGTTGATAGTCCACATTGCCATTGATACCGTAAGCGCTCCTATCCAAATACCTGAAACAGTATCATCTATTCCCAAATACTGCGCAAGACCAACACCGGCTCCTACCGCAACAGTACATACTGGGCAAACCGCTAATGCTTTTTTTGTCATTAACAATAAAATAGTTATTATAAAAAATTTATATCGTCTCATTTATTTTCTTTTTTGAAAAAATTAATTATGTCTTGATCACCCATAAAACACTGTGATTTATAATACAGAAATGGAACTCCTATATCACCCTTTATTCCACAGCTTGCTGCTCTTTCTCCTATTTCTTTAGCATTTTTTTGATCTTGAAATATTTCTTTTTGAATAATATCATATTTTTTGAGAATTCCATTTTCATTTATATATTGCTCTACTATTTTACAGTGGGAACAAGTTTCTCCGTAATACAAAATCATTGTGTTTTCATTAATATCTGACGAAGTGCTAGTACTTGTATTTTGATTCTTGGACGTTACACATCCACTTAAAATCATAGCTATTGCTAATATGAATATATATTTTTTCATCTATTTTTGATTTATAATAATACAAATTTATTTTTTATTGCTTATAAATTTTAACATTACTACCTATTTTAGGCAAATTTATATACTTTTGTTATAATAAGATTATAAATACAAAACTATGCTAGAAAAAATCAACAAATCCGAAAATCTGTGCTCAGTTTGCCATAAAAACCCTATTTCAGCAAATGGAAAGTGTGGAGAGTGTCTAGAGAAAGAATTTAATAAAAATTCAGATTATTTAGAATATGAAGATGAGTTCGACAACAATATACCACAACCACCCAATAAAAACGGAGAAGTTATAACCCCACCCAGACAAACAATAAACCCCACAAGGGCAATAGGACACATAAAGAAACTTAGAGAAACTATATAAACTATAAGTTACTTAAATAGTTGACTTTATGCTATTTTTAGTATATATTAAGTAAAGTTTTATATACAATACTTTTGTAATTTAAAATTTGTAATTTGACATTAAAAATTAATTATATGTCCTGGTAGTTTCCGCCTCGGCTTCGCCTATGGCGAGACGGGCAACGGATAGAACAACAGCCTTCCCTCGCAAAATAAATGAGCGAAGTTCCGCGAAGCAAAAATGATGCGAATATTATTTTTGAGGTCCCGCAGGTAACAATAGGTTTGAGTGGATTTTTGCGGGATAAGCTGGTACATTTTATATACATTGCCCTTGTGTTATTATGGTTAATGCATATTTTATATAAAACTTTTGTAATTTGACATTGGAAATTTGTCATTTTCCGCCAGAGGCGGATCAGCCTTTGGCTGAGAAATTGTTTTTATGTCCTGGTAGTTTCCGCCTCGGCTCGCGCCGACGCGAGACGGGCAACGGATAGAACAACAGTCTTCCCCCACAAAATAAATGAGCGAAGTTCCGCAAAGCGGAATGAAGCGAATATTATTTTTGGGGTCCTCGCAAATGTTGCTACTCGCTTATGCTCGTAGACATTTGCGGGATAAGCTGGTACATTTTATATACATTGTCCCTATATTATTATGATTGATGCATACTTTATATAAAACTTTTGTAATTTGAAATTTGTCATTTGAAATTTTAATACATGTCCTGGTAGTTCAACGGATAGAACAACAGCCTTCTAAGCTGTGGATCTAGGTTCGATTCCTAGCCGGGATACCATAACATCAAGCTACGCTTGATGGAATTTAAGAATTATGAATTTAGAATTTCGATTAATAAATTATTCAATTTGTTCATCATTCAAAATTCATAATTAATCATTGTATCATGGTGGGTGTAGCTCAATGGTAGAGCACTGGTTTGTGGTACCAGTGGTTGTGGGTTCGAAACCCCCTGACCAAAGACTTTACCACAGAAATACTGAGACTTTGGAGAACCATTAAATTATTAAATTGTGAAGAGTATTTAGACATTTTATAGAGCATTCGTATTTTTACATACCATGGTGCCCATGGTGTAACGGTTAACACAGCGGTTTGTGGTACCGCTAATTCGGGTTCGATTCCCGATGGGCACCCCAAATCAAAAACCCCCATTTTAATGGGGTTTTTTGATACCCAAAAGTAGAGTTAGAACCGAAATTGTAAATCTGATATAATGGTTCTATGAAATCAGAAGAATTAAAACAACTAATTCAAGATATCGTTAAGCAATCTGTAGAACTTAAAGACAAACATACTTGGGCTAAAGATGCTCCAGTAAATTATGTTTGTATTTTTAGTAAAAATGAAGAGCATTATAATAATCTTATATCGGCAGTAGAAGAAATGAGTTATATTAAAATAGTAGATAATACCAAAATGGGGTCTATATTTCTTTTGAATCCCATTGACACAATTGCTGGAAAGTTAAAATTACTTAAAATAAGAAAGTCAGATATAAACAGAAAAGAACTTGGAGATGCTGATTTTACAATTGATGAGTATTTTAAATTTAAAAAAGATTATTTAAATAAAAAGGGTTGGAATTTAATTAAAAGAGAAGATTTTGAAATGATGGAATTAAAAGATGCTGATTTTAATATCTTGTGTTATTTTTCTAATCCAACTTTAGAAGATTTATATAATATTTAAATTGAGAAAATAAAACATATGAAAGAGAAAATATTAATCTTTTTACACGGTACATTAATAATGCATAAAAGTGCAGAAGATAAAACCCGAGAAGAAAGAGTTGAGCAAATTTTGAATAATGACTCATCGGTGTATGACTATATTTCTTATATTCCAATTGGCAACGCTGTAGAAAAATTGAAATTTTGGCAATCACAAGGTGCAGAAATCTTATATTTGAGTTCTCACGAAGACATAAAAGATGTTGAAAGGGACAAGTGTGTTCTAGAAAAATATGATTTTCCAGATGGAGAAGTTCTTTATCGCCAAAATGGGGAGCTCTATAAAAATATTATTGAGAAAATCATCCCAGATATTTTAGTTGAGGATGATTGCGAAAGCATTGGTGGTGAAGAAGAAATGTCTATTACTTTTGTAAAACCAGAAATTAAACAAGAAATAAAATCTATAGTAATCAAAGAATTTAGTGGAATTGACGATTTACCAAATGACCTAGAAAGTTTAAAAAAATAAAAATAATTTTATGGATAAAAAAACTATAAATTTAACCGCCTATTGTGGCTTATATTGTCCAGAGTGTTACAAAATGGTCGTCTCCAATTCAGCCAAATCATTAAAAGACACTCTAGAAAATACTCATATTTGTGGGTCAACAAATAATCCATCTGAACAATTTAAAAAAGAGCTTGATAACTTAATTTCACTTCGTTGTCCAAGAGTATGCAAAGATGGAGGTGGAAATCCAGATTGCGCAATAAGAAAATGTTGTATTGAAAAAAATATCGTTGGTTGTTGGGATTGTAATGATTTTCAAATATGTGAAAAGCTAACAGAACAATTTGTTAACAATATTAAAAAAATAAAGGAAATATGAAAATTACAAAAATAGCACAGGAACACATTAAAGAGCTTTGCAAAAGTCCAAAGAATATTTTTGGAATGGACATATATAATTATCATTTTGTATATGTAGTAAAATATGCAAAAGTTTTAGCAAAACAAACCGGTGCAGATTCTGAACTTCTTGAAATAGTTGGATGGTTACACGATGTTGGTAGTATAAAAGGATATTACAAAGATCATCATATTTATGGAGCAAAATATATTGAAAAATTTCTCAAAAAACATAATTACCCAGAAGACAAAATTAAAAATGCTGTTCATTGTGTGCTTAGTCATAGAGCAAGTAAAAACATAAAACGAAAAACAATAGAAGCCCAATGTCTTGCAGATGCTGACTCTATGAGTCATTTTGGACAAATAACAAGTATATTTAATCTCGCTTTTATAATAAGAAAATTATCTGTTGAAAAAGCAGATAAATTCGTGAAAAATAAATTAAACAATTCTTATAAAAATCTATCTCCAATGGCAAAAAAAATAATAAAGCCAAAATTTGACGCTCTTAAAATTGTGTTAAAATAGCCATCTCTTTTTATATTTTGAATAATCTTATATTTTCTAAATTAAGTATCTCGCTTCGAATATTCTCCACTACGCGACCCCAAACAAAAAACATCTTTATAAAAGGTGTTTTTTGTTTTTTGACAAAGAAAAAAGACGAAGAGCATTTCTCCGCCTTTAATAAATAAATCGTAACTCAAATTTATTGTATTTGAACTTCTAACAGCCTCTGCCATTAATTTCCAGCAGAATCTCTTGCACAGAAAGAAAGCGTTGATCTAAAACTTCTAAATCTAGATATTCAAAAGAATTTTTGTTTACCTTAAACTCTTCTTCTAGAGATAATATTTGTTCTTGAACCTTAGCAAGTCTTGAATCGTTTAATTCTTTAACGATCTCTTCCGTCATTTCTTTTGCTTGTCCGAAAACATTACGTATATCTACGAGAAGAAACCCGCCAAGCGCCGCATCTTTCAGTGACTTTTCACAATGCTTAAGTTTTTGAACTGTGAGCCATAAATATCTCCAAAGAGATATCAATATATCGACTTTCATCTTAGTTGTCATATTAACCTCCTAGGCTATTTTCTAATATACAACTTTAGAATACTTGACATCTTTTGTCAATATCAAACATACGCTAATTTGTCCAACTCTTCTCTTATACTTTCATAATCAAAATTCCTTAACGTGTCCACTAACTGACCCCAAACAAAGAAACTCTTTATTTAAAGGGTTTTTTTGTTAATATGAATATTGATTTGACATATTTATGTATGAATGATATTATATTCCCATATAGGGAACAAAAATAATGTAATATATTTTATTGAAATTTAATGAACATAATTAATAGAAAAGTATTAGTTGATTTCAAACAGAAGCATGTTGATGTAAGCTCGCAAATAGATTCATGGGAAGCTGAAGCGGATGCATCTGAATGGGATACACCACAAGATATAAAAGATAGGCATGCCACAGCAAGTTTTGTTAATAAACAGGTAGTTTTTAATTTGAAGGGTAATAAGTATCGTTTACTTGTGCAAGTAGACTATGAACATAAAATTATATTCATCAAGAAAGCGGGGACGCATGATGAATATAAGAAATGGAAAATTAATTAAAATTTATGAATACAATATTTAAAGTATTAAGAACTGAAGAGGATTATAATTCTGCCTTAAAAATGGTGGAAGATTTAATGAATAAAAATCCTAAATTAGGATCAAATGACAGTGATAGACTAGACTTATTAGTATCTTTAATAAAAGATTATGAATCAAAAATATTTCCTAAATCATTGCCTGATCCTATTGAAGCAATTAAATTTCGTATGGAACAATCCAACTTAAAACCAAAAGATTTAATTCCATATATAGGCAGTAGAAGTAAAGTATCCGAGATTCTTTCTTACAAACGCTCATTAACTATTTCAATGATAAGGGCGTTGGAAGAAGGATTAGGTATTCCATCTAAAGTCTTAATTCAAAAAATAGAAAAAAGAAATGACTCGCAATATGAGAATTGGAGTCTAGATATAGTTAAAGCCATGGACATACGCGGCTATTTTGGAAATATGTCATTAAAAGAATATAGCAAAACGGACTTATTGAAATCATTTTTTCCTTCACAGATGACTACACAACCAATTGCATTATTTCGTAAAACCAATTATAGAATAGCTCCTCGTACCGATAAAAACGCATTAACTGCCTGGACGATGCGTGTATTACAAAAAGCCAAAGAAATAAAAATATCATCAAAATATAAACATGGAATCATTAATTTAGAGTTCATGCAAAACCTAGTCAAATTAAGTGTGAAAAATGATAGTCCACTATTTGTCAAAAAATATTTAGAAAAATATGGCATTAAATTAGTGATTGAACCACCTCTTCCCAAAACTCATCTAGATGGAGTGGTTATATTGTCGGAAAAAGATAACCCGATAATTGGGTTGACTATTCGATATGATCGTCTTGATAACTTTTGGTTTACATTAATGCACGAACTTGCTCATATAGCACTACATTACAATCAAGATGTTCATCTTTTTTATGATGAGTTAGAAGAAATGAAAGGATCGGACATTGCAAGCAATGAAAAAGAGGCAGATTTATTAGCTGGAGAATCTCTGGTTCCATCAGATAAATGGGAAATTAGTCCTGCCAAGCTAATGCCATCCTCTATTGCAGCAAGTAGTCTAGCTAAAGAACTTGGCATACATGTTGCTATCATTGCTGGAAAAATAAGACACGAAGGTGATAAATGGATTTATTTAAATAATATTATTAATAATAATAAAGTTCGTCACTTATTTCCTAAAGAAAAGTGGGATAAATAATAATTATAAGTCTTATGCCTAATTCAAATAAATATACACCAATATTAAAGTGGAAACGCGCTGAGCAAAGAGCGTTTTTAAGATTAGAAAATAAATATAAAAACAATATGATGCCCCTATTAGAATTGGTCATGCCAACGGTATCATTATACAAAAAGGTAGATAAAAAAAATGTTAGAAAAACTCCGGATGAATTGCTAAAAGAAATCGTGGAAAAGTTTTATAGTAAAAAATTAAAAGAAATACCAGAAGAAATATTAAAGTGCTGGGGTGATAAACCTATTTACCTTGATTTTACTTTATTATACAACGCTGAAAAAACCACCAACATAAAGCTCGACGGAATAAATACTATCATACCCGCGAGCATGAATTTAGGGTTAAATATAGTTCCAGTGCTTAATTTGAATGATAACAATGAAATTAAAGAGGCTGTGCGTTTAATTCAGGAAAAATATAAATTGGGAGTATGTTTAAGAATTACATCCTCAGATTTGTTAAATAAGAATAGGGTAAGTGACATAAATGGACTAAATGAAAAAATCCAAATATTCTTAGTTGATTCTAATTTACTAAGAAAAGATATTGATCTTTTAATAGATATAAAAGAATTGGAAAAAGATGATGGCACATATTTAAGCCTTTTTAACATTAGTCAAGAAATAGAGAATTTATCGGAGTGGAGAAATCTTATTTTTGCAAGCGGATCATTTCCTCAAAGCGTAACAGATTGTAAATCTGATGAATTAAATTATATTCCTCGGATAGATTGGGGAAACTGGTTACAATTAAATGATTTAAAAACAATTCAGAGATTACCAATTTTTGCGGATTATACTATGCGAAATCCAATCTTTAAAGAATCTCTTCAATATTTTAATTCAACGGCTAGTATTAAATATACGCTTGATGATAATTACCTTGTCATGAAAGGTAGGGTAAGTAAATTTGAAGACTACTTAATAAATGCCAAACTGTTAGTTGAAGACACTGGGCATTTTTATGGAGAGGGTTTTAGTTGGGGAGACCACGAAATTGAACAAAAATCTAAACGTTTTCATGAGTGGATCAAAAACAAGGAACTTAAGGGTATGGGCAATACAGAAGATTGGATTGCATGGGAGATTAATCATCATTTATTAGTAGTGGTTAATCAGCTCGCCAAGCTAACCTAGTTTTAAGACATAATCTAACTCTTTTCTTTAGCTCTTTTTGATCTAATGTTTCTGCTAGGTGTTTATATATTATACTTCTTGTTTTTGAACGCATTCCTTTTGCAGCATTTATCTCTTCTAGAATATTAAGTGCCTCGTCTCGCCATAAAAGTGCTGCGATAGCAGCGTAATCAGGGTTTGGATTTAACTCTGGTTCTCGAACACAACAAAAAGATACCTCCTTTTCAAGAGAGATTATTTTTGCAATAGTTATTCCCCACCATTCAGGTACTATTTTTATTGCTTCATGTAGATGATTTTTTCCTACTACTAAAGTTACCTTATCTAAAACAGAATTATATATTTCAATTTGTCTAGGTAGGCGCATCAAATTATCTTTGTCACTTTTAAGTTCATAGCCATGAATAATACCATTTACTACAGCAACATCAACACGAGTGGCTCCATGGGTTATACCTAACTCTTCTACAATCCTAGTATCAATATCTCTAGAATATTTTTTTTCAAGAACCTTCTTTAGTGCCGTCCTTATATCTCTATCGTTAGTCAGTAAAAAATGCTGAGACGATAATTTTATATTTTTATTCAATTTCATAATATATTATGCTAATGTATTTATATTATAACACGTTGTATCGATTTGAAAAATAATAAATTTAATTCATAATACAAAAATATAAATATTAGCCCTCCCCCATTCTTGTCGCTTTATTATTTATTTTTATAGTACCTCTGCGTTTTTTAGTTTAAGTTATTAAGTTCTTTATACTGCTTAATTAAAAAAGCAAAGTTGGGATTATCAACTGATACTGGATTATTGTTTTTATCGAAATGTATTGTAAGGGATAGAATCTTTCTACCATTAAGAGTTGCAAGCGCATAAATCAATCCTGGCAATACCCAAAATAGTAATAAAATAATAAATACAATTCCATTGAAATTGTTTACTTGTTTATTTAAAATAATATAATCTTTTTCATTGTTCTCTGAAACTACTGTGTATGCGGGATATTTTTGTTTTAGAAATTCAGCAAAGGAATTGAATCTATTACTTTTAATATTTCTATTTTCTTGATTAAGTAGCTCACCACAGTGACGACATTTAATTGCTTCGTCTTTTATTTCTTCTGCGCAAAATGGACATTTTTTCATAAAATTATAGCTTTTAATTATAAATTAGGTAATGCCCATTTAAAACAAAAACGGACACCCGACCTGCATAACCACATTAAGGTATCCGTAAGGAGTTCCCGCTTGCGATTGGTCGGAATGCCCGAGCCTTGATGCAAACGAGATAAAACAAAATACTTCCTAAAATGGATACTTTATTGTGGTTATGCATATTTATAATAACTCAAAAACACCTCTTAGTAAAGTAAGGGCCTTGTTTTACAAAGTAGCTTATGCGGGGTAGAATTTATATATAAATTCATTAATAATTCCAAAATGAGAGAAACTAAACTATCTGAACATAAAAGAGAAAAGAAAAAGTTGGTTCCGCCACTTGCTCAAATAAAATTTACTAATTCTTCTTGGACAAACGATAGATTACCAGAAATGTTGTGGGCAATTTTGATAATAGGCAACATTGAAAGAGATAAAGCTTTAAATTTTTTTAGATATTTACTGGAATTTGTAAATGATAATCCAGACTGTTACGATGTTACTATGAGTGGTATATCTAATTTTCCGTCAATGCAAAGAGAGGCATTTATTAAAAGAGCTACTTCTTGGTCAGATGATACAAAAAAGATTCTTAGTTCGATGATTATTTTTCAAGACTTGCCAGCACATAAAGATTGGGTTTTGGCCCTCGACAAGATATCAAATGAAAAGTGTTCCTCTTATATTCTTAATGGAGTTCAAAAGACGTTTTGGCATCAGTCAGATGAGGCTACAGATTGTAGATGGGTTAAGGTGTACGCAATGCTGTTGGGAAAAAAATTAAATTTTGTAGTCAAAAATAAAGCAGAAGATAAACATGGTTTAAATCCAAAACGAGCGGTAGATATTTATAATAGTATTGTAGAGTATCCTAATTATGGGAACATATCATCTATAAGAAGTCTAGAAATATCGTTCCTAATTGAACCTAAAAATAATTGGTCAGAGTTATTTTGGTTATTTTGTTTTAATAATACCCAGTGCATTACAGAAAATGATGAATTATTTTATTTTACAAAAAAACAAAAAATGGATAATAGTGAGGTGGTACGAAATCATTATTTCAAAGAAATTGTTAATATAAGAAATAAACTAATAGATTGTATATTAAATAACGCAAAAACATCAATCGTTGATTCTCGTTATGAAACAATTAGTGGATTGATGTTATACTCTTTGACTATATTCATAGAAATAATTTTTTATCGTGCGCAATTTTCTATTCTAGGAAAATTAGGATTAAGAACCTTAGTCGAAACATATATAAATTTTACGTATTTACTACAACAAGAAAAGAGCGAACCAGAAATTTGGGAGAATTATAGAAACTATGGTATAGGACAATATAAACTTATTTATTTGAAACTAAAAAACATGAAAAATGAGCCTAGCTCCATAAATTTAGATAGTCTAAATGATATAATAAACGAAGATCGTTGGATGGAATTTGTGCCAATAAATATTGGGCATTGGGAAGAGATAGACTTGAGAAAAATGAGTGACAGGGTTGGGTTAAAAAATGTTTATGACAAGTTTTACAATTATACATCTGGTTTCTCTCATGTGAATTGGGGCTCTTTAAGAGAGTCTGTCTATCAAAAATGCATAAATCCATTGCATCGATTTCATAATATTCCTAGTATAGATTTACCATTTTTACCAGATATAATAGAAGACTCTAAAGAAATTCTAAATAAAATTATTGATCTATTTTCTTCTTCGTATCCAGAATTTAACTATAAAATTAATGATTTTTCTGAAAACGAATCTCAACCCCAAATACCGGATGAAACTAGTGATATTCAAAAAATAATTAAACAAGAAATTAATGGTTTCTTTAATTATTCTTGGAGCACCAAAGATTTTTTAACAGAAGATGACATTAGATGTCGTTTATTTTCTTGGTTAAAGCGAATGTCATCACTAGAAAATAATATATCTGTACATTCAGAAGTTCGTTGGTATGGATATGAGGATAAAAAAATGAAATATCGTTCAGATATTGTGATTATAGACCATAACGATATACTTATAGAAGAAAACGATTTATTTAAACTACCATCAAAAGGCTATGGTTTCGATAAGTATTACACAATAGTTGAGATTAAATTATTTCGCAAGAACCATAAATACTCAAATAAAAGACTTGATAATATAGTCAAAAAAGATATTGATAAACTTTCAGAAATACAACAAAAAACATATCGAGGGTCTTTAGAATCAAATAGTAAGAGTTTTTATTTTATTGCTTTTGATGTGAAAAATAAAAAGAAGTTATTAATAGATAATATTGAGTCTAGTGAATTATCTTGGCAAGATTGGAGTTAATTGTAGGTGATTTAATATATAAATTTATGGAAAATATAAGAGTAGCAGAAGAAATAACAGCAATATCAGAGGATGTTACTTTTTTAGAATATTGCAGATCAGAAGTATGCGGTATATTAAAAAAAACTACATTAGAAGATATAGATTATTATAAATTTTATATTTTTTTACATTTTTATTTAGAAATTTCTTTATCTTCTTTTTTTAGAATGTTGGTAAATTTTCATGTGTACATAAATACACCATCAAAAAATCTATCTAGGGAAAAAATGGATAAAATGCCTATTCAAGATAAGATATCGACATTGATTTATTTTACGACTCAAAATAATATTGATATATTAATCGACTATTATAATAATTTTGCAGAAAAAAGGAATAAAATAACTCACGGGCATTCTATAAGTGCTACTTACAAAAATGGAAATATAAAAAATAGCGATATAGTTAATTGGAAAAACATAAAGACAATGAATCAACAGTTAGATTTTTATAATAATATTATTGACTTAGTAAAGGGGGTTGTAGGCATTCTCCCGTCTATAAAGGATGCCGAGAAAGAAGCAACAAGAAAAAGGTTTTTTATTTTTTCAAAAAAGATGTAAAATGATAAGCAAATTAAACAAAAATTTAAATAGATTAAATATTTAGAATTATTAAATATTGATTATATTCTCATAAATGATATGCAAAATGTTCCTAAAAATAAAAAAAGGAAAGTTATAAAGTTTACGGGAGAAAATCATGAATTTCCATTTCGAGATTTAAGCAGTGTGACACAGGGTGAGTATAAGATGATTAGACTTGTTGATGGCCTAATAAGAAATCAGGTATTTATGAATCTTTTAGAGCAAATAATACGCCCAATGGATGAATTACAAGAACTTCGTAAAAAAGATGAGCATTATTTACAACGCCCAGAGAGAAAGGAGGAATGGAAAATCTATATAAAAGAAAAATATAAAATTATTGATGAATATGAAAAGCTTAGAAAAAGAGCCAGAAAATTAATCAATAATAAATTATATAAAATTAAAGAAAAGATAGCTCTAGAATATGGTTTAGATGATTATTTGATTGATTTAGCTATAGCTAGGTATAAAAAAGATAGGTTTTGGGTATCAAATATTTTACTTGAAAGTGGTGGTATGTGTAGAATACATGGAGATCTTGAGGAAAATGTGTTCCCTCTAAATAAAGGGGATGATTTTTCGAAAATAAACCCAAAAAAACAACTTGAGCTTTTGGCTTTCCCTTTATCTATAGCAATACATCGTAAAGCAACAAAAAGAGATGTTTTGGATTTTATAGAGAAGGACTGGTCTTGGATTAGTACTTTTATGAAAGATTACGAGAACAAATCTTATCGTGGAAGAAAGCGAAAATATAGTCAGAAAATGCTTGATTATATATGGCAAAGTCGTTCATTACCAGTTAAAAAAATTAAAGAGAAAATAGATATTAAGTTTCCTGAAATTAGATTAGCGTATTATGAAATAAGCAAAATTATATATTTAGAAAAACAAAGAAGAATAAAAAATTTAGAAAATTAATGTAGTACGTTATTTTCTTATATTAAAATTGTCCAAAATAGTAACCTATAGAGTATATAACCTATAGGTTCTTTTTATGGATAAAAAAGCAATAAAATTAAGCGAATATGAAATAGAAAATATCTCCGAGCAATTGGCACAATTTTTTTATTCGTTCTGGACAAATAGAAATAATAATAGAAAAAATTTGAATACTAAAACCACTGTTTTAAACTCAGGTTCCTTGGAGGGTTATCCTGATAATTTAAAACAGTGATTTTTTTATTTAAACAACCCTCCAATGAAAATAAATCCAAAAAAAATCTTCGGACACAGAAGTTATACAATCAAAGAATTGTCCGGATTTTTAAATATAGATAAAAAAACTTGTTTAAGATGGATTAGTGATGGTTTAAAAATAATTCCTGGATGTAAAAACCCAATTTTAATAAATGGTAATGATATTAAAGAGTTTTTAACTAATAGAAAACTAAAAAAGAAAATTAAACTGACTCGTTATCAATTTTTATGCATGACTTGCAAAGGCGCGCGTAATGCGAAAAGGGGTTCAATAAGAGTAGTCGGAAATAAAAAATCAGCCCTATGTCGTGTTTGTAATGGAAATATGAGCAGATTAATTAAACCCTACCAAAAGGACTATAAGATATTTATAACCACAACTTAAATGTCCACTTTCTAACTTAATTATTAATAATAATATTATGACAAAAACAACCTATAAAAACGAACAAATAAAAAGGGAGTTTCTTGAACATTTAAAGGGTGCTGAGGGTTTTGCAGAAAGCTCGGTAAATGCTTTTGCTGAGGCAATTGATAAATGGCAAACGTTTACTAATGCAGACGATTTTGAAAATTTCAATAACTCAAAAGCAATAGCATTTAGAGATTGGTTAAAATTAAAAGAAACTAAAACAAAAAGTGGTAAGCTTTCAATAACTACTCAATACAATTACCTCCGCCGTGTTAAAAAATTTTTTAAATGGCTGTCTAGAGAACCTGGTTATAAAAGTAAAATACTAAAAAATGATGTAGAATTTTTACGTCTTTCTAAAGGGGATACTCGTATTGCTCAACAAGGTACAACTAGACAAATGCCTACTTTTGAAGAAGTTAAGATTATAATTAAATCAATAAGGGTCGAGAATGAAATAGATATGAGAGATAGGGCAATTATTTGTTTTGCTCTTATCACGGGCATTCGTATCTCTGCTCTTATTTCTTTGAGAATGAAAAGTTTTGATATTAACAATAAATTAATTGATCAGAATCCCGCAGATGGTGTGAAAACTAAAAATTCAAAAAGAATACTTACTACATTTTTTCCTATTGGATGGGATGATCCTCGACAATATTTTATAGAGTGGTATAAATATTTAGAATCAAAGAATTTTAAACCAGATGACCCTATTTTTCCATCAACAATGAATAACTTCACCGTCCAAAAATATGAATATAGCAAAAAGTTTGTGGATAATAAATTCTGGGTTGGAACAGGTGGGGCAAGGAAGATATTCGATAAAAGATGCAGAATGGTTGATTTACCTTATTTTAATCCACATTCCTTTCGTCATTTAATCGTAAATATATTAAGCGAGGCTAGACTTACAGAAGAAGAAAAAAAAGCAATAAGCCTAAATCTTGGACACGCAAACATTGGCACCACTTTTGGTTCTTATGGTTATGGCAATATGAATGGAGAAGATGCGGTTAGAATTGTAAAAGAACTAAAGGATCCTCAAAATGTTAAAAATCCAATTATTTCTAAAGAAGAAAGAGATTTTTTCAATAAAATTTTAGATAAACTTAGTTAAACTTATAAACAAAAGACATTAATATTTTGGTATTATCAATAGATAAAAGCTCCAAAATGTTATAGAATGTCTGTATAAAACATTAAAATCCTCCTATGAATAAACCAATAAAACGGGGCGTTGCGTATATAAGAGAATCAACAGAAGAACAAGATAAGGGGTTTTCACCAGAGAGTCAACAAAAGGGAATAACAGAATATGCGACAAGAAACGATATTATCATGGTTAATACCTATAAAGACCTCCTAAGTGGCACTAACGCCACAAAAAGACCAAGTTTTCAAAGAATGATTGAAGATGCTAAACAGCATAAATTTGATATAGTATTAGTGTTTCATACCTCTAGATTTGCAAGAAATGTTCAAGAATCTAGAAAATACAAAGATCTACTTAGAAGAAAACTTGAGATTAATGTGGTTTCAGTGACACAACAATTTGGAGATTGGGATAATCCAAGTGCTTTTTTAAATGAAGGAGTTAATGAGTTATTTGATGAACACTTGTCTAAACAAATAAGTTTTTGGGTCAGAACTAACTTAGCGGAAAAAAGAGAACAAGGAAAACAACTTGGTAATCCCCCATTCGGATACTATAAAAAGAAATTGGGGTATGATACAGAAAAAGAAAGAACAATTTATAGTGGTAAATGGCTTATTGAAGAAAAAGAGGCTAGGGTAGTAAAGGAGATTTTCAAATTATATTCAACAGGAAACTGCTCTTATGTAGACATTGCTGTAGAACTTAATAAACGAGGCATAAAGACAAAATATAAGAACGTTTTTACATATACGTCTATAAAAGGAATATTAAACAACAAAGTTTATTTGGGGCATATTTATTCTCGTCGTAAAAATATTGATGTTAATAATGGAATACATCCATCAATAATATCAGAATCATTATTTAGTAAAGTTCAGAGCACAATTGCAGAAAGGCGAAATACAGAGGGCAGACCAGTTGATCAGCATAGGTTTTATTTATTGCAAGGCTTGGTATATTGTTATCACTGTATTAAAAGAATCAAGGGTAAAGAAAATAATGAAAATGCTAGATTATTGCCAAGAATGTATTGTCAGACTTTAATGGATGGGAGAGGTAAAAAAGAATATCTTACATATAATTGTAAATTTAAAAAAGAAACTAGAGATTGCAAACAACAAAGAGTCCCTTGCAAAATAATAGATGATCAGGTTATTAAATATATGATGGGATTTCATGCTCCAGAAGAAATTGTAAAAAGAACATTAGAAATATTGGAAGAATTTTTCAGTAGAAAAATAGATTTACCAGAAAAGGATGATAATTTAGTTGTTCAATTAATTGCTAAAAGAAAAAGATTAAATATAATGTTTGAAGCCGGGCAACTTATAGAAGAAAAATATTTAAAAAAAATTAAAGCCGTTGAAAGAGATATTGCTAAATATAGCGATACAAGTATAGCAGAAGATATTAATGATTTAACTGCTAAAAAAATTCCAACAAAAGAAATTTTAGAAAAAACAGAAAAGTTTTTAAGAAATTTTAAGTCTTTATGGGATAATTTGGGAGATGATGAGGTAGCTTATAGAGAAAAGAGAGCCTGGACACAAATGACTATTAAGAGGGTTTGGGTTAAAGATAAAACCGTAGTGGCTATAGAGCCAAGAGACGATTTTAAACCATTATTTGCTTCACATAGGAAAGTCTTGGGTCAAGCCCCATCACTCACCCCATCAAAAAAATAGCGCTTAAACGCTGTTTTTTTGTTTATGTTTCAATAAATATAAAACTTGAATGCAATTTGTATTGTTTATTGATATAATAACATTATAAACAAAAAATTTATGGAAAATAAAAGCAAAAGAATAACTGCGCATCTTATTCCCTATAAAATCATTAATGATGAGTTTTTCTTTTTTCTTCAAAAACGTTCAGATAATGCTGAGCGACATCCTGACTGGTTTACTATTTTTGGAGGAGGATCTGAGTCAGGAGAAACAGCCGAAGAGGCGATGCTCAGAGAAATCAAGGAGGAACTTAATTTTATTCCAAACAAATATTTATATCTAGGCGAATACAATGACGACTACAGCATCTCCCATTATTATATTTCTGAAGTCACTAATAATTTTGAGAATAATATCAAAATCAATGAAGGTGCTTATGGCAAATTCTTTTCAGAAACAGAGGTTAAGAGCGAAATCAAATTAACTGAAAACAATAAAAATATACTAAAAGATTTAATTAACAAGGTAAAAAATATTTAATTTTTTGTAATTCTGCTAACCCCTCTTTTATCTTCTCCCAATCTAAGGTTCTTAACGTATCCAATAACCGACCCCATTAAATTTACATTACTTGATATACGACAAGAAATTTAATGTCCCGAGCGAAGTCGAGGGACAACAAAATAACTCTTTATTTAAAGGGTTTTTTTGTTATACCCCTAAATAGAATTGAACTAATATTGACAAAATTATATATATATGATAACCTTTAATGTTTACTATCGTCTTTGAGAACTAGAGTCTCAGGCGAAATAAAGGAGGAACAAAATGAATGAAATGACTTTTAATAATTGGCTCGTATCATATGTAAATGCTGGAAGTCGTCAGAAACTTCAGAAAGTCGCGCTAGAGAAAATGATCGAGATGGGAAATTTTCAAGACTGGAAACAAATACATGACGATGAATACTATCGTTATGGCCAATTCAAAAATCTCAAAAAAATCGCGCAAGAAAAAGTGGTTGAGCTTGCTAGCTTTGGTAACTGGGTAAATATTTATGCTCGCTACAAGACTGGTAAGGACTACGGTTCAGCTTATGACTATCAACTTGGACCTATTGCCATCAAAAAAATGGTCGAGTTGGCTAATAATTTTAGCAGGTGGTTTTGTATCTACATGGATACATGTGATGACGAGGCGTACAAAGAGTATCAATCAATAGCTCTAGAGAAAATGATCGAGATGGGAAAACTTGAAGATTGGCAAGACATACTTGAATGGTGTCTCAGTCGTAGCTACATACCCGCCTACACCAATCTTAAAAAAACGTCTCTAGACCAAATAGAGAAGCTGGCATAAGCAGTGAACCCAAGCAAGTGGGGTAAACACAAAACAAAGAGGTATTCTTGCTGATACTTCTTTTTTATTTAATTTACTGCAGGTTATTAACAATCATGCCTCTAACCTCAAACACCAAGGAGCTCCATTATGTAAGAGTGAAAAATAATTTGAAATATATAGTAAGTAGCACGGTAGGGTAAACTATAAATCAGCATACATTCTCAAATCAGGGATATGGACATACTCATTTTGTCTTTTAATTATTGTTCTAACATCGCTAACTATGCGACCCCATTAAATTTACATTACTTTATATACAAAAAACTCTTTATCAAAGGAGTTTTTTATTATATCTATGATTAAAAACAAATTTATATAGCGTCAGTACGTTTAATAATAAGAGTTAACTAAATAAATAAGACCTAAAAAATAAAATTATAGCACAATACAGACAAGGAACTAACCAAAACCATTATACCAAATAAAAAATGCCCGTTTTGTATAATATAGACACGTAATTAAAAAGTGTATTATAGTACAATATTTAATTAGGTTTAGCTAAAATTTATTTTAGATTATTTTTATTGTTCAAATAATCTTTTATGTTGTTTATTATGTCTTCTAATTTATTTTCCGCTTTTATGTAGTATTTTACGCCTTTGAAATCCAGATATTCATGTACTTTATCAGAGCTAGCGGTATTTGATACAACAAATATTGGGATGTTTTTTAACTTTGGATCGTTTTTACATTCTGTTACGAGGTCAATTCCAGTTTTTTTACCAAGTAAATAGTGATCTAACCATATAGCATGAATTGTTTTATTTTTTTTTAAACATTTTAGTCCGTCTTCTACGCTACAAGCCATTTTTACAGAAAGTCCCATTTTTTCAAGCTTGGTCTCGATAGCTTTTAAAAGTGGCTTTTCATCTTCTACGACTAATATTTTTATTTTCTTCATATTCTTTTATATATTAATTATGCAATTTTCTTTTCGCCAAACTTTTTTTGCATTCCAGATAATGGTAGGGAGACAAAGAATGTTGTTCCTTTTTTTTCTTCTGATTTAAAATATATATTTCCATTAGAATTTTCTACAATAGATTTTATGATGTATAAACCAAGTCCCGTGCCTTCGGTATTTTTTTCTCTTACATTGCTGGCTCTAAATAGTTTTGTGAAGATTTTGTCTTGCTGATCTTTAGGTATTCCGAATCCGGTGTCAGACACGCTAATTAACACGTTCTTTTTTTCTTCTTTTATTGTCAATTTCACGGAACCTTTGTTTGGCGTATATTTAATAGCGTTTGAAAGTAAATTTTGGAATATCATTCTGGTTAATCCTGAATCTAAATTGATTTTTTTGAGTTTTTTATCAAATAAAGACGTTATTTTTAATTTTTTTTCTTTTATTCCTGGTTCTAATTCTTTTATCACGCTTTGTGCCATTTTTTTGAGATCAATTGATGTGGGATCTATCATAAATGTCCCAAGTTCTAGTCGAGAGACATTTAGTAATGCATTTACAAGTGCTACCATTCTTTGATTTCCTGCATATATCTCGTTGATAAATTGTTTTTGTTCTTTGTTCAATTTTCCGGCGTCTCCAGCCAAAAGCATTTCCGCATACCAATTAATGGAAGAAAGAGGAGTCCTCAATTGATGGCTTGCCAAAGATACGAATTCTGTTTTTGCTCTGTCTATTTGTTGTTCTTTTGTAATGTCTCTAAAAACCACAACGCAACCTATTATTTTATTTTCTTTATCTTTTATGGCTGAGGCGTTATTGGAAACATTAATTGTCTTTCCAGATTTTGTTATTAATAGGTCCTTGTGTGTAGATTGTTCTTTTTTGTTTTGTATTATATTTTCAATAAATGTGTCTTCTTCTTTTGTGGGATTTTCCTCAAGAGTAAATTTTAATGCTTCGTTATATTTTTTTCCTAAAATTTCCTTTTCGCTAAAACCAGAAATTTTTTCAGCAGCACTATTAAAAATAATTATTTTTAAGTTTTTATCTATAACAAATACGCCATCTCCCATACCATATAGTATTGCTTTCATTTTGTCTTTTTCATATTCTAGATCAGTTTCCGTTTCTTCTATGTTTCTTATAATCTTTAGAGTTTCTTCTTTTATTTTTTCAAGTACTTTATTTTTGCTCGATAGTTCTTTTGTTCTTTCTGTTACTTTTTTTTCTAACTCACTACCAGATTTTATGAAACAATCTGCCATCTTATTAACTGTTCTAGCGAGTTCACCAATTTCATCATTTGGAAATGTGTGTACGCGTTTTTTTGGATTTCCATTAATTATTTCCCTGGCTACTTCTATAATCTTTTTTAGAGGTTTCGTTATAACATTAAAAATTATTATATATAATATCAAAAATAATGTTAATAGAAATAGTATAACAGTTGGAAGTGCGCTAGCATAAGTATGAAGAATTTCTCCTTTAGAGAGGATATTTATTATATATAAAAAAGTTAGCCCCGATAAAAAAACAATGAGAATTATTATTAGCAATTTAAAACTAATTTTTAAATCTTTTTCCATTGTTTGTTAGTGGGATTTATTTTTGAAAATCTAAATTATTATTTGAGGAGCGTTATCTTGTTACGCTTATTGTGGCGCTGTTTTCTGGACTTGTTGCGCAAACTGTTATTCTGCCACTTGTAGCATTTTTGTAAATTTCATACCCGGTGCCTTGCGTAGCGCCCTCATTGGGGTCTATTGGCATTGAAACTAGATATTCGCCATCTGTAGTCAAAATTGATAAATCTGTAAGAGAGTCACATGTTCCGGAGGTTCTGCATATTTCTTGAGTAGCGACGCCACATGTCGTACCAGATAAAATTTGGGTTGGTACCGTGCCATTATTATCAATAATATATTGATATGTTGCGTTTAAAATTGTGTTTACATCAACTCTTCTCTGGGCATTTCTAGCGTCTCCTAGTTGTTTATTCGGATTTATTGCCATAATTACAATACCAGCAAGTATGGCTATTGCTGCTACAACTAGCAGAATTTCTAATAAAGTAAAAGCTTGTTTTGTATTTTTCATGTTATTTTTCTTATTGTAGTTTTATAATATTTAGTAATATTAATTATATCATTTTTTTTGAAATCGGTAACTTCTTTCCAGGAAGATACATTTATAGTCGGCCTCAGTTGATCTACTATTATTTCTGTTTTTCTGAATGTTTGTCTAATTTCGCTGACTATCTGTAGTGTTCTATTGTCTCCAGCTCCAACTATTAAGGTATATTCGCAAGAACCCTCATCAACTATTATTGTATGTGTTTCTTCAGCTAGGTCATTATTTTGTCTTAGCTCTTCTAGTGCTTGTTCTGCACAGGCGTTTGCGAGGGCTTTTGTTTTATAGAGCTCTTCTACAGAAAGAAGCATGCGTGATGAACTTGCGCCAAAAAATAATATTGATGTAGTAATTGCTATTGCCACAACACCTATAATAAGCACACTTATTAAAACAATGTAACCTGGGCTGTTTTTATTAATAAATTTATAATTCATTTTTTTTTCTTAATGACGCTCCACTATAAAAATATTTAGAATAAATATATTCACGTCTATTATTGTTTTGCTTGTAAGAAATTTTAAATCCAAAACTGATCGAATCAGGGGCGCTATCTATTGATAAATTTCTTGCATTTAGGTCAGTCACTATAACATCTGAGTTGTTTATTGTAGTTGATATAATCTCTACTGTTGTTAATTCCCCAGAATAATCAATAGTTACGTCATGCATTATCATGTCATCACCATCTATAGCAAATTTAATAAGATCACTTGGATCGCTTGTTCGCGCATCAAGTGTTTTCACTATTTCAATGGATCCTGTTTGATTATTTTTTGTTGGATTTTGTATTGCATACCCGTTTCTAATGTTTTGGGTTATGAGTTGTGTAATATAAGCACCTTGTTGTTCTACGCTCATAACCGCTCTGTTTTTTACTTGTGATTCTAATAAAAAAGAAACAAGAGTTGATACTGATAATAATATTATAGAAGAAATTCCTATATATAATATAAGTTCTACCAATGTGAAACCATTTTTTGTTGTATGATATTTTTTCATTTTTATTTTGCTGGTTGGATCGCCATAAATTCTCGACTTTTTCCAAGTCCAAAAACTTTGTTTCGTGCTTTATCATAGTAGAGTCCTAAAAGTGGTTCTCCGCCAGGACTTGTAGCAATTTGAGATAAGATTGTTGGTGTGGATGGATTTTCTATGTTTATCACAGAGAATCCAAATCCATATTTCCCCTCTGTTCCAATAAAAATATATTTAGAATCATAAAGATTTAATGCAACATCATAAATTGTGTCTCCTAAATCTATATAACCTGGGTCAAATAATACTGGGTTTTCCTTGCTACTTATGTCTATTGTATATAACATATTGTCATAAGACATTATAGCCGTATCCCCGCTTACTATAATTGATGTTGAAAAAGTGGTTCCGCCTCCTACCGAAGCATATCCAGTATTTATAATACTTTTTGGGTCACTTATATCTAAAATAAGTAGGCCTTTTCCATCGTCTTGCATGTTTGATATGTATGCATA
>JAEHGL010000088.1 GCA_019248485.1 Candidatus Komeilibacteria bacterium S5_K13
AGCAGATTTTTATAAAAAGCCCAAGGAAAATCAATTGCCTATTTTTGATGAAAAAGATGAAGCAATTCAAATAGAGGACACTGATTTTACTCAGAACTTAGAATTATTATCAGATTGGCAAATTTTGGAAAAATCACTTAGAGTTTTGGGTAGGGTAAATGGCAAATGGCAAGAGGCAATACTTCTAAAGCATATTGAGGGATTTTCTATAAATGAAATAGCGTCTTTAATGAATGAATCAAAGTCAAATGTAAAAGTCTTGATTCATAGAGGAATGGAAAGGCTCAAAGAGCTTGCAAACAAAGGTGTCAAAGAAGACTAAAGCCGCCAACACAAATTGACGGTTTTTTGTTTAATAAAAAAATCAGGGGCGATTGCATAGCAATCGCCCCTAAACTATTCCTTGACACAATAGGACATTAGTCCTAAATATCAAGTTTTTTTATTCGGCTCCAACGAGTTGTAGAACCAGAATCTTTTGTAGTGTAGTCTACGTCGTTGTTTCCAGAAGAGAGCATTCCTTTGGTGAGAGTAATTTGGGTAACTACATCATCCGTAGGTATTTCTATTCTATAGCTATCACCCTCATAACTGAAAGTAATAACCGCGGCACCGGTTTGTATTTCTCTTCCGGAGCCTATTGATACCGCAAATAGTCCTTCTACAAAGGCGTAATCACCATTCACAGAAGAATCATCTATAACGACTTTTGTTTCTTGTTCACTGCAAGCGAAGCAAGCAAATAAACCCACCAACGCAAGTATTATTAGAAATCCTTTCATTTTATCCTCCTTT
>JAEHGL010000089.1 GCA_019248485.1 Candidatus Komeilibacteria bacterium S5_K13
ATAATTATCTTTTTCACAAGAATTAATTTCTATTTTTTGAATAAGTTCATCTTCTTGTTTTTCTTTTCCATTAAAAAAATATGTTGTATTAGCATAATTTTCTGTATCAGCTACATACAATTGACTAAGACCCATATTAGATAACGTTGCAGGAATAGAATAGCTTATCTTATAAGCAAAATCAAAATTATTACTTCCAGCGCCAAGTTCCATATATGCATTCCATGGTATATCTATATTTTTATCTCCTGATTTAAGCAATGTAAATGGAAATTGATCTATAAACTTTCTAATACTAACAAATTCATCATACAACAAAAAGTCTGGATAAAGTCCATCAATTAATAACAAACATACTGGTTTTGCTCTATTTTGATTTAGCATAAATTAAAGATTTTCCAGTCATAACTGCTGGTTTTTTTATGTTATAAATATCTAAAATTGTAGGTGCGACATCAGCCAAAATACCATCTTTTAATTTTATATTTCTTAATTTTTTATCAACAAGTATAAAAGGCACCTTGTTACAGGAATGTTTTGTATCAACCTCTCCTGTTTTTAGATTTATCATTTCTTCTACGTTACCATGATCTGCTGTAATTAATATGCAAATATTTTCATGTTTTTGAAAATACTCATAAATTTGCTTCAAACACTTATCAATAATTTCAACAGACTTAATTCCGGCACTTAAATCTCCAGTGTGCCCCACCATATCCGGATTTGCAAAATTCACAACATAGAAATCAAACAAATCCCTCTTTAAATACTCTAATAATCTATTACAAACTTT
>JAEHGL010000090.1 GCA_019248485.1 Candidatus Komeilibacteria bacterium S5_K13
AATTTTAATCCATCGACATCACACCTTATTTGATCTATATCATTATCCCATTTTTGAAAAATTTCATCTTTTGTCGGTCTTTGAGATAGTTCTTTACTAATTTTATCAAATTTAATATCTGCCTTTTCTTCAAATTTGAGGCATTTAGAGCTTCTAAAAGGGTATATGGCAAACCCTCTTTGATGGATGATAATGTAAAAATATCAAATCCTTTTAATAATGTATTTGCTTCCTCTTTTATGTACCCAGTTAAGAAAAAGTTTTGTAATTTATATTGTTTGATTAGGCTTTCTAAATTTTGACGTTCAAGCCCATCTCCTATGATAAAAAATATTAAATTATCGAATTTCTGATTTAAAATGTTTGCAGATTTAATTAAATATCTTAGTCCTTTGTTTTTATAAAAATTTGCAATGGTGCCTATTAGTTTTTGTCCAGTATCAGCTATTTGAAATTTTTCAAACAAAATTTTTCTAGCAGTTTCTTTGTCCAAGTAATTTATTTTATCAAGTCCATTATAAATAAGTTCTAGTTTTTCTTGTTTACAAATTTTGTAACTTATAGCCAAATCATAATCTTGCTTAGAAACACAAATTATTTTTGTTTTAAATCTCGCACTAAATTTTTCTAGAAATAAATAAAATGTTTTTTTTGCCTTGCTTAAATCTTCTTTAAAAACCCAGCCATGAGCAGTATAAATAATTTTTTTGATATTTGCTAATTTTCCAGCCATTGAAGCTATAAAACCAGCTTTTGAAGAGTGAAGGTGAATTA
>JAEHGL010000091.1 GCA_019248485.1 Candidatus Komeilibacteria bacterium S5_K13
CACATATTTTTCTAGTTAATCTTTGTGCTACGATAATATCTAAAGTAGAGGACAATAAAAATGGTTCTATTCCCATATCAAGTAATCTTGGAATTGCAGTAGCGGCATCATTTGCGTGAAATGTTGAAAACAATAAGTGCCCAGTCAAGGCAGCGTTTACAGCTATTTCTGCGGTTTCTTCGTCTCTTATTTCTCCAACTAAAATTATATCAGGATCTTGCCTTACAATTGATTTTAGTCCTTTTGCAAAAGATAAATTTGTTTGAAGGTTTACCTGTATTTGATTAATACCGGCTACTTTGTATTCTACGGGGTCTTCAATTGTTGTGATATTAACCTCGGATCTATTTATAACTCTAATAAGTGCATATAATGTTGTTGATTTACCACTTCCCGTAGGACCGGTTACAAGAACCATTCCGAATGGTTTTTTTACACTTTTTGCTATTATTTCTTGGTCTGTTTCGTTTAGTCCAAGGTTGCCAAGAGTTAATTCATTTATGTATTTTGAAAGAAGTCGTATAACTATTTTTTCTCCATCGATAGTTGGAATAATTGATAACCTCATGTCGTATGTGTCTTCTTCTCTTTTATATCCCAGTGATCCGTCTTGTGCAGAAAAATGGTCATCAATACGTAGATGGGCCATCACTTTTATTTTGTTTAATATATTGTCATAATATTCTCTTGGTATTTGTCCGGCTTCACGAAGTACGCCATCTACTCTAAAACGAACTATAACAACTTTTTCTTGTGGTT
>JAEHGL010000092.1 GCA_019248485.1 Candidatus Komeilibacteria bacterium S5_K13
GGAGTTGAAGAATGGGAAAAAACATATAAAGAATTAGAGCCGACTGGTAAAAAATCAATTTTATTTATCATGGCAGATAATACTAGAAATTGTGATGACGTGGCAGAATTCTTAGAAAAACATTATCCAAAATTAAAAGGTTGTGTTTTAACAATTCACACAAATCAAAGTGGTGAAATTTCTGAAAGCGTCTCTGGGAAAAGCAAAGAAGAGCTTGAAGAATTAAGAAAACAAGCTAATGATATAGATAGTTCAGAAAGCCCATATAAAGTAATCGTATCAGTTCTTATGTTGAAAGAAGGTTGGGATGTAAAGAATGTAACAACAATAGTTGGTTTACGTCCATATGGATCTGATTCAAAAATATTGCCAGAACAAACTTTGGGACGTGGTTTAAGAAGAATGTTTTTTGGTCAAGATGTCGAAGAATATGTAAGTGTTATTGGAACCCCTGCTTTTATGGAATTCGTTGAGTCTATAAAAGCAGAAGGTGTTGAGTTAGAAAAAAGAAAAATGGATCGTAGTGGTTCTCCAATTACACCAACTGTTATTGAAGTTGATACTGAAAATGTAAAAAAAGATATTGAAAATTTGGATATAGAATTACCAGTATTAACACCAAGGATACAAAGAGAATATAAAAATCTTAATTTGTTAGATGCGTCAAATTTTAAGCATGAAAAAATTAAGGTAAAACAATTTTCAGAGGCAGAAAAAAAAGAAATTGTGTTTAAAGAAGTCATTGATGATAAAATA
>JAEHGL010000093.1 GCA_019248485.1 Candidatus Komeilibacteria bacterium S5_K13
ATTGAAAATGTTATATTCTCAATATATTCTGATTTTATGCTTCCGATAACAGGTATAGATTTTGCTTTACCTTCTACTTGGTAAAAATATTTCAATAAAGTTTTAGCTTCATTTGTTAGTGAATGTTTTGGAAATATAATTCTATCAACTGATGCTGGGTACTCTTCTGAATCATATGAGTCTTGAATGCATAATTTTTTTAATGCATTATTGAATTGTTCATTTGTTATCATTTGTTTATATTTCTTTTTATACTTAGTTTATATTCGCATGCTGCAATTATTGCTTCCAATTCTGAATTAAAAGGTTGAAAATCTTTAAAGCTACCATCAAATATTATACAATAGCTATAACCTTTACCTTTTCCATCATAAGTTGTATCAAAATCAGAATCATAAGCTATTCCTGAATGAACTCTATAATAATCATCATCTATAAGCCATTCCTTGCATAATCTAATAAGATTATCTGCATCAATTAAATACTGTTGATCTGATGATCTTTCATAAACTATATCATTTATTCTTGCATTTATCATCCAGTCTATAGCATTGCCTATTACTTGCCAAGCTTTAAATCCAAGAACTTCTGATAATAGTTCATGAGAAAATAAATCTTTATTTCTAATATAATTTTGTTGCATTTTTTGATTCCTCCAGTAAGAATTGTTTAATATTTTTATCTATATCTCTTCTTGTTTGTCTAAGATGTTTGATTAGATATTTCTTGATTGCTGAGATTGT
>JAEHGL010000094.1 GCA_019248485.1 Candidatus Komeilibacteria bacterium S5_K13
TTTGATATTGCATTTCTTATTACTCACGGTAAATATGGAGAAGATGGAGTATTGCAATCAATTTTAGAAAGCCAATATATAAAATATACTGGGTGCAAGGTTCTAGGTTCAGCGCTTTGTATGGATAAATCACTATTTAAGGATTATTTGAAAAATACTGGAATTAATCAGGTAAAATATATAAATATTGATTATAATAAAAACTCTGAAACAGAAATAAAAAATATCAAAAATAAGATTAAGAAAGAATTCAAGTTCCCAATTTATATAAAGCCATCAAATTCTGGTTCATCTGTAGGAATTTCAAGGGTTGATAATTTTAATAAAATTGATTCTGCAATAAACATAGCATTAAAGCACGATAATAAAATTATTATTGAAGAAGGAATGACAAATTATCAAGAAATAGAAATTGTAGTAATGGGAAACAAAGAATTGATTGTTTCAATGCCTGGAGAATTGAAATTAGTAAAAGATTTTTATAATTATGATGATAAATATAAATTGGGAAAAACGGAAATTATCATTCCTGCAAAACTTGATAAAAAGACAACAAAAGAAATCAAACTATTAGCAGAAAAAGTTTATAAATTATGCGACTGTAGTGGATTTGCAAGAATTGATTTTTTTGTAAAAAATAAGAAAATTTATTTAAATGAAATAAATACATTGCCAGGGTTTACAAATATTTCAATGTTTCCAAGATTAAT
>JAEHGL010000095.1 GCA_019248485.1 Candidatus Komeilibacteria bacterium S5_K13
AAGCTATTAATAGAAATCTTCTAAATTCTTTTTTCCTTAGTCTCATTTTGCCCTCAGCTATGTTTGATGGTATTGAGACAGCAGACCTTTGCATTTGACTTATTAATCCAAAATTTTCTGTTTTTGGGAAATCTTTTGTCAAATCATAGATTTTGATAGTTAACTCTATGGACTTTTGCCAAACAAAAAGATCTTTATAACTTTTTATAAACATAAATCGCTCTCCTTTCTTTATGTTAAATTGATTAATTAATGGGTATTTTTTGGATTCTAACTATACTAACCCTACTAACTAACTGATTTTATTCTAGCAATATAAGTTTGGGGTGTAAAGTATGGGGTATTGGGTTTTGATTTGCGATGTTGGGGCATAGGTTATACAATATATGATATGTATAAAAAATAATGAGTTTTGTATGTTAAATCATGTTTTTAAATTTTTCAAAAATAGGATGTTTCTGGTTTTTTTGATAATTTTTGTAAGTGAGCTTATCATATTAAGTCCGAATTTTAATTTTCCGCTTAATGATGATTGGACACAGGGCTTGTCTATTTATCATTTTAACTTAAACAAAGAATTGTTTTATCCAGCATGGTTTTCCGCTTTTAATTATGTTCCTATAATATTCGGTATTATTTTGTCATCTATTTTTGGTTTTTCTTTTGCAGTTTTAAGAAGC
>JAEHGL010000096.1 GCA_019248485.1 Candidatus Komeilibacteria bacterium S5_K13
ATAAATCTTGAATGAAGATTTCTTATCGAATTAAACATCGCCTCATTTTGATAGTTATATAAATTTGGCTTTATAAGATAAGCATCTTCTCCTACTATCATTCCTGATGGATCTGCAATTGCTATTGGCTCTAAACCATTTTTGTTTGCCTTAAGATAATGAATGTTTAAAATCGGATCTCTATATCCACTTTCAATATTTATTACTTCATTTTTATTGCTTATAACAACTAAATTTTTGTAATCTGTAAGTGGGCTATTTGTAATAAACCAACCATCATTTGTTGCAACAGCTACAATGAAGAAAATTTGCCCATTGTAAATAGTGGGGCACAGCTTATGGGCTTTTCCGTTAACAAGTCTGGTGTTAGTTATTTTATTCCAAGTAGATACCTAAGATATTCAATAAAGAGTTTTTTTGCAAACAATAATAAGGCCGTATACCCAACAACGGGAATCTCTTATATTGATTTAAGTGAGGTTGTATTAACGGATCAGAGTCTATCCAAAAAGGGTGCCTATGTTTATTCAGTTACAAAACCCAGCGAACTTCAAAAAGGGGATATTATTACATATATTGGAGGGGATGAGATTAACGAAATAAGGCAGTTAAACACCATTTTACTTGATTATGGTCCAGACTCAAAGGTCTCTG
>JAEHGL010000097.1 GCA_019248485.1 Candidatus Komeilibacteria bacterium S5_K13
AATACTATTTATCAACACGAGTAAAAAGAAGATATAGAAGACCAAAATCAAAAAAACTAGAAGATAGAACATTCATTGATAAAAGACCAAAAAGCATTGATTTAAGGCATAAAATAGGTCATGTTGAAGGTGACTTTATTGTATCTGGCAAGAGTGGTAAAGGAATACTTCTTGTTGTAGTAGATAGAAAAACAAGACATACATTTTTAGAAAAGATTATAAATGTGACTATAGATAATGTTCACAATTCATTTGTCAAAATTAAGGATAAATTTCCAGAAATGAAAACAATAACATTAGACAATGATATATTATTTCAACATCATAAAGAATTAGAAATTATCACTGATACTAAGATATACTTCTGTAAACCATACCACTCGTGGGAAAAAGGGACTGTTGAAAATACTAATAAGTATATTAGAAAAGATATACCAAAAAGAAGTGATATTTCTAGATATTCTAATATATTTATTAAATGTTTAGAAGACAAATTAAATAGAAGATCTCTTAAATGTCTTAGCTATTTAACTCCTAAAGAAGTACTTGATTTGGAAAGAAATAACAAAAAAAGAAACAAATGATATGTTTCTTGATAAATAGTTTTTGAATGAAGGTGTTCGGATTGAGACCGGACCGTAGG